>CAZHWK010000107.1:0-6537 GCA_964536405.1 uncultured Oscillospiraceae bacterium | reverse complement strand
ACGACCACTGGGTGCCTCATTTGATGGTGCCACGCCCGCCTCCAGCGGTCAAGGATCTTGCGAAACTAGACTTGCCAGCCCCCGCAACATAGGAGGGCCAATAAAAATCTCCCGCCAGCCCCCGATGCGAAGGCAACATGTTCCGTTATTGTAAGGTAGCACGGAGTGCGTCTGGGGGTGCGGGAACTCGGCAGAGATGCGGGGCGGTGAATAGAAAACTAGCACCCCGGAGTGTTCGCCCCATTTTCTTTGGAAATCCAAAAGGCTTTTCTTTTCGGAAAAAGAAAAGTCGTTTGGCCCCCTGCGCCGGGGGCGGCGCACGTTTTCTCGCCCTTCGCAAAGAGCGAAATCCCTCCTGCGGCGGGATCGCCGCACGTTCCTCGCCCGCCGAAGCGGGCGAAATCCTCCCCCGTGGCGGGGCCGCCACACGTCCCCCCTGCCGGGCGGGCTTTACCCCAGCAGAATAGACCCATCCCCCGCTCGGGCAGTCAGCTTTCCATTCTCCACAAAGCCCATATCCTCCAGCCACTTCTGGAAGGGAGGGATGGCGGTCAAGCCGAAAAGCTCCCGCAGGCAGGCCGTTTCATGATAGCCGGTGGTCTGGTAATTGAGCATCACATCGTCCCCGTGGGGGATGCCCATGAAATAGTTGCACCCGGCGGCAGTAAGCAGGACGGCCAAATCCTCAATGTCGTTCTGGTCGGCCTTCATGTGGTTGGTATAGCAGGCGTCACAGCCCATGGGGATGCCTGTGAGTTTCCCCATAAAATGGTCCTCCAGGCCCGCCCGAATGACCTGCTTGGAGTTATAGAGATACTCGGGACCGATAAATCCCACCACAGTATTGACCAAAAAGGGTTTGTACCGCTTGGCAAAGCCATAGCACCGGGCCTCCATGGTCACCTGGTCCCAGCCGTTGTGGGCCTCGCTGGAAAGTTCGGAACCCTGGCCGGTTTCAAAATAGAGGACGTTTGGCCCCTCGGAAGTCCCTTCCCGAAGAACCAGGTCATTGGCTTCGGCAAGGGTCTGGGCATTGAAGCCAAAGGCCTCGTTGCCCTTCTGACTGCCCGCAATGGACTGGAAAATCAAATCGGCAGGGGCACCCTTGCGGATGCACTCCATCTGGGTGGTCACATGGGCCAGCACACAGGTCTGGGTGGGTATCTTCCACTTTTCCTTCACGGCGTGGAACCGCTCCAGCACCCGGTTGACGCTTTCCACGCTGTCGTCCACCGGATTAAGCCCCAGCACCGCATCCCCGATGCCATAGGTCAGGCCTTCCACCAGGGAGGCCAAAATGCCGTCCGGGTCGTCGGTGGGGTGGTTGGGCTGAAGCCGGGCCGACAGGGTACCGGGTAGGCCGATGGTGGTGTTGCAGTGGGCGGTAACCCGAATTTTTCGGGCGGCCGCAATGAGGTCCATATTGCTCATGAGCTTGGCCACCGCCGCCACCATCTCGGAGGTCAGCCCCCGGGATAGGGCACGAATGGCTGAACCATCGTTGTCGTCGTTCAGCAGCCAGTCCCGCAGTTCGGCCACCGTCCAGTTTTTGATTTTGGCATAGGCCCGCTCGTTCACATCGTCCTGGATGATGCGGGTCACCTCATCCTCCTCATAGGGGACGGCGGGATGGTTGCGAAGATCCTGCATGGTCAGGTTGGCCAGCACCACCTTGGCGGCCACCCGCTCCTCGGCAGTTTCGGCGGCAATGCCAGCCAGCCGGTCCCCCGACTTTTCCTCGTTGGCCTTGGCCATGACCTCCCGGATGTCCCGGAAGGCATAGACCTTGCCAAGCAGCTTGGTTTTGAGTATCAAGGTATCACACTCCTTATTTTGCTCTGTCACGCTTCGCATCCTCCGCTAACGGCTTCTAAGCCCCTCCAACTTCGCAAGCCGTTTTGAGGCGGCCGTACACGCCACAAATCCGTTCGCTCCGTTCCGGGTCTTACCCGCCTGCTCCCGGATGCTCAGTCGTTTCTGAAAAGGCAAGGGTCTTGACGATAACAGGCAGAACACTCCCCCCGGCCACCGGAGCTCCCACGTCGATATAGTCCCCCTGGTGGCTCCCCACGCCGTCTAAACAGAGCAGGGGGCCGGAAATCCGCTGGGAAAGGGCCTGCCCCAGGGCCTTGGCCATGTCCCGCTCCACCATGACGATGGGGAAAAAGCCGCCCCGCAGCCATGGGATTAATCCACGGGCCAGCCCGTCGGCCAGCTGGGCCACCTGGGCATAGCCCGGGCTTTGAAAGCCTTGCAGTCCAATGGCAAGCTGTACCTGTCCATCCTCATCGGCATACCAGTCCAACTTTTTCTCTAAAACCCGGGCCAGCTCTTCGGGTGGAAGGGCCTGCTCGTCAGGTTCTAGCTTCAAGATAGGGATATTTTTTAGGGGAAATGCCATCTCACGGTAAAAGATGGTGGAACCGGACAGCTCGGTAGAATGGCTTCCCGCCCCCACCACGGTGGCCCGAATGGTTTCCTGTCCACGCAGGAGGGTTTGGGCATCAAAGCTCTCCCCAATGGCCTGTCCCAGCAGAACGCCCAAGTCGCCGTAGGCCCTCCAGTTCTCGGGCGGATCCCAGATGCAGTCGGCCACACCGCCGGAGAAGGTCACATAGTCGGGGTGAAAGACCTGGGTGGGGGCCGCCCCGGCGGTGGCGTAGTGGGCCAGGCCGCCGTCCTCGGGCAACTGCCCGGCGGCTTGGGCCAAGGTCTTTGCCATGTCCCGGGCGGTAGCCAGAAGGGCGTTTTTTTCAGGGGGGCTGCCCCGCTCCACACCGGGAAACCGGCCCGCCAGCACGGGGGCCACATAGTCGATGACCTCGCCGTACCGCACCAGCCGCCCCCCGATGTCCAGGCAGGTGACCGCCTTCAATTCCCCCTTTTCATAAAGGGCCAGATTGGAGGTTCCTCCTCCCACATCAAAATGGAGAACCGAGGACCCCTTTTGCTCGGAAAGTCGGTCAGCCCCCGCCCCCCGGGCCGCCAAAATGCTTTCCAGGTCCGGCCCGGCGGTGGCCACAACAAAGTCCCCGGCAAAGCCCGAAAGGGCGGTCAGAACCTGGGCGGCATTTTCCTTGCGGGCCGTTTCTCCGGTGATGATAACAGCCCCGGTTTCCACACGGCTGCGGTCAATGCCCGCCTTTTGGTACTCCCCGGCCACAATGCTCCGCACCCCCTCGGCATCGATGGTTTTTTCGTCCAGAAGGGGGGTGAAATGGATGGCCGAGCGGTAGACAATCTCCCGTCCGGTGATGGCCACCCGGGGAACCGAAAAGGGATTTGCCTGGTTTTCGATGGTCAGGTGGGAGAACACCAGCTGGGTGGTGGAGGTGCCAATATCAATGCCAACCGATAACAGTGTTTCCCTCATTTGGCACCTCCACCACCGGGGCCCCACAAGGTGGGGCGGGCGTAAACCCGTAAAATCGACGCCTTGGGGAGATTTTCCGCAGGCGGAGCAATGTGAATTGACCGAAGGTCAAGAGAAGGTGGCCTGGGCCATTCACTTCCGCCGAGGATCTTAATCCTGGCAAGGGGCCCCCAAAGGGGCATCACCCCTTTGGGGATGGAGGTGCCAATATCAATGCCAACCGATAACAGCGTTTCACTCACCGAATTCCCTCCAAAATCTGGCGCAGAGCCTTTTCTGTGACGGTGGCGGGGTCGGTGTCGGTACAGCGGTCGACAAGGGCCTGAGCGGCTATGCGGGGAATATCGATAGGTTTGGGAAAACGCTGTGGCTCCCCCAAGGAGGTGGCCAGACGGCGCAGGGCCGAGATCAGCGACCGGGCCGTTGGTGTCAGGCCGCAGAGCTTGGCCAGGGCGGCATATTTGGGGGCGGTATCAGGCTGGGCCGTTTCATGCCAGGAAATCACCTGGGGCAATAGGATGGCATTGATTTTGCCGTGGGAGAGGTGATAGGCTCCACCCAAGGCATGGGCCAGGGAGTGGCACACCCCCAGTCCGGCGGCGTTGAAGGCCATCCCCGCCAGACAGGAGGCCTCCAACATTCTGGCCTTGGCCTCCATATCCCCCCGGTGGGCGGCGGGCAGGCTTCGATAGGCCATGGCAAAGGCCTTTTCGGCCATGGCATCGGTAAAGGCGTTGGCCTTGCGCCCCACATAGGCTTCGGCGGCATGGGTCAGCACGTCCATCCCGGTGTCGGCGGTGACGGCAGGGGGGACACCGGCCAGAAAGCCCGGGTCCAGAATGGCCCCCTCGGGGAGCAGGCTGTCCTCCACCAGAGGGTACTTGGCCCCCTTCTCCTTGTCGGTCAAAATGGCAAAGGAGGTGACCTCGCTTCCGGTGCCCGCCGTGGTGGGGACACACCACAAGGGGCAGGTTTCCCCGGCGAAGTGGCGGATGGCCTTGGCGCAGTCCATGGGGGAACCGCCCCCAAAGGCCAGAATAGTTTCCGGGTGAAAGCCCTGTGCCGCCGTGATCCCCTGGGCCACCAGTTGGAGAGAGGGGTCGGGCTCCACCTTATCAAAAACCTCCACCGGGCCGGTCAGGCGGCTTGTCACCCGCTCCAGCAGGCCGCTTCCGGCCAGAAAGGCATCGGTGACAATCAGCACCCGCCGCCCGGACAGTTCGCTTAGGGCCGCCAGGGCCTCGCTTCCAAAATACAGCGTTGGTTTGAGGGAAAATTGGTTCAATCTCTCATCCTCCCTTTTCCTTGATAGGCCTAGTATGGCAAATATGGGCAAAAATATAGCCCCTGCAAAAAAATTTCCACAGGAACCTGCAACCGACTTTTTTCGTGAAAAAGCGGGCCTCCGCCCGCCTGTTGTAAGAGCCCATTTCCAGCCTCCGGCATACACTGGATTAGGCCGCAGGAGCCTTATGCCCCAAGGCCGCTTTCTGGAAAGGAGCTTTTTTTACATGGATTTCATGAACCCCATGTCCCAAGGCCGTGTGGTGGCCACCCCTCCCCCGGAGGATATTCCGGTGGCCCCTCTTCCCCCCATGGTCCCGCCCGAAACCCCGTCCGAGCCGGAGGTGCCCGTGCCCCCCATTGCCCCGCCGGGCCAGCCCCCGGTCGAGTCGGGCCCCAGCACTCCGGTGCCCCCGGTAGCCCCTCCGGGTCAGCCACCGGTGGCTCCCCTGCCTCCCACCCCCAGTATCCCCAGTATCCCTAGCATTCCAAGCATCCCCACGGTGCCCAGCATTCCCTCCTTCCCCCCCTTCCCCATTCAGCCCAACACCGCCACGGTGCGCTTCCTCCACGCCGTCATGGATGGGGAGCCGGTTCGGATTACCGTAGGACCCCGGTTGGTGAGCTCCAACCTACAATATGGAAGCATGACCGGCTACTTCACCTTCGCTTCGGGCTTCCGCATGGTGACCATTTACAGCGTGCGCCAGCCCTGGGTCATTCTGTATCAGTCCAGCATCCCCTTCAACGCCGGAGAGGTGATTACTCTGGCCATTGTCCGCTCGGGGGGAAATCTGGACTTGGTTCGCATTTCCGACGTACCCTGCTCCAATCTGCCCCGGAACCGGGCCTGCATCCGGGCCATCAACCTGGTCTATAACAGTCAGCCTTTGGACGTGGTGCTGGCCGACGGGCGGGTGGTCTTTACCGACGTGCGGTATAAGGAGGTCACCACCTTCCGCCAGGCCCGCCCCCAAACCTATGACTTCTATATCGCCCAGACCCCCTATACCCTCACCCCCGGCTTCACCGACATTCAGACCGTGGAGGATTTGCCCATGGTCATCCCCGACTTCATCCTGCCCGGCTTCGGGTCGGTGGAGCCCTTGGCCACCTTCTATGTGGATGCCACGGCAGGGGCCATGGAGTCCATCTATATTCTGGGCAACTGGAACATTTCCCGCTCCCTACGCACCAAAGTGGTGGAAAACAGCTGACCTCATCGTACTGTATAAAAGAACAGGAGCGGATGGCAAATTGCCATCCGCTCCTGTTCTTTTTGAACGCTGTCCTACCTGTAACCCGCCTTCTTCCCGGTTTCCCCTTCTAAGGTTGCCCTCTTTACACCCCCAATGCAGCATGATATACTATTAAGAAATAACAAAATATAACTATCAGCCGGAGGATTTTGAAGTGCTTTACAAAATAAATAGAGCCTATCATATATTTTTCTTGTTTCAATTTTTGTGCCTCATTGGTGGAAGTTTGGTTTTGCTTTTGACCCCACCAAGCGGAATTTATGTATTCATTCTGTTTGGACAGACGATTGCAACCATTATATTCGGTTGGATTATCAGTCATCTATCCAACAAGCACCTTAGAGCAAAGTACCCACAGGCAGAGATGAAGGTTTCTTTTTTCATCGGCTTGACAGGATTTCGAATGACAGGTGATTTAGACACTCCACTGCTGCAACAAGCAAAACTAAATCAGGATCAATTGTCAGCCGTGATAATCAAACAGAAGATGTTGCTGCTTTTATTTTGTGGCATCGTGGACTTTGGCTTAGTCAGTTTGGCAAGCGTCGTTTTTAGCAATCAATAATTCCTGATTTTTATGGTGTATACGCTTCTGCGCAAGCAAAAGCCCCCGGAGCCGCT
>CAZHWK010000106.1:0-6557 GCA_964536405.1 uncultured Oscillospiraceae bacterium | reverse complement strand
CTTTATTTGGCATTCTCCGGTAGAGTATGCCCTGCAGACGGGGAAGTATACCGACTTAGTCCTCTTTTTTTGCGGTCTTTTTAGCCGCAGGCTTCTTGGCAGCAGGCTTCTTCTCACCGTCAGTGTCAGCAGCCTTCTTGGCAGTGGTTTTCTTAGCGGCGGGCTTCTTCTCACCCTCGGTATCGTCAGTCTTCTTAGCAGCCTTCTTGGCAGGAGCCTTTCCTACCTTGGCGGTGGAATAGATAGCATCGGTCGCCTTCTTCATAGTCAAGTCGTGCTGAATGCTCTGGGCGGGAACAGCGGCCTTGACCTTCTCCAGGTCCATGCCGTACTGCTCGGCCAGGCTCTTATATTCGGCCTCAACCTCGTCGTCGGAAATCTCAATCTTCTCGGCGGCGGCAATGGCTTCCAGAGCCAGGTCAACCTGAACCTGACGCAGAGCACTGGGATGGGCATCCGCCTTCAGATTCTCCATGGTCATGCCGGTCATCTGCAGATACTGCTCAAAAGGAATGCCCTGGCTGCTCATACGGCGGGCATAGTCCTCCACCATGTCGTCCACACGGGCGTCCACCATGGTGTCGGGAATTTCCACTTCCATGTTGGTGACAACCTGCTCCAGCAGGGCGCTTTCAAACTCACGCTGAGCGGCGGCTTCCCGGCGCTCGGCCAGCTTCTGCTCCAGGTCCTTCTTGAAATCGGCCAGAGTGTCAAACTCGGACACGTCCTTGGCAAACTCGTCGTCCACCTTGGGGGCCTGATGCTCCTTGACCTCGTTGAGTTTCACATGGAAGACCACTTCCTTGCCGGCCAGGTCGGCATGGTAATCTTCGGGGAAGGTCAAAGTGATGTCCTTCTCCTCGCCAGCCTTCATGCCAACGACGCCCTCTTCAAAGCCGGGCACGAAGGAACCGGAACCCAGAACCAGCTCATGGCCATCGGCCTTGCCGCCCTCGAAGGCCTCGCCATTCAGGAAGCCCTCAAAATCAATGACGGCAGTATCGCCATTCTTAGCCTCACGCTCCACGCTGATCAGGCGGGTGGCACGGTCGATGAAAGGCTTCATCTCGGCCTCAACATCAGCGTCGGTCACCTTAGCCACATCTTTAGCTGCGGTAAGGCCCTTATAGTCCCCCAGCTTGACAGGAGGCTTCACAGCGACAATGGCCTTGAAAGTAAAGCCGTCCTTGCCGACCTCCTCAATCTCCACCTGGGGATAACCGACAGCATCCAGCTTCTCGGCCTCGACAGCCTGGGCATAGGCATCGGGGTACAGCTCGTTAATGGCATCTTCATAGAACACGCCAGAGCCGTACATCCCTTCAATCACCTTGCGGGGAGCCTTGCCCTTACGGAAGCCGGGAACCATAATCTGGCCACGCTGCTTCTTGTAGATTTTATCGATAGCGGCCTCAAATTCCTCACGGCCCACCTCGATAATCAGTTCTACGGTGTTCTTTTCCTGCTTCTTGCTGCTTTTCACGTTCATCTGTGTAATCCTCCTGTTGACCGTGGCAGGCGGTTGTCCACCATTTTAAAGCCACCATCGTATCCACGGTATTCTACCACAGTCTTTTGTTGTTTTCCACTGTTTTTTATTGTTTTGCAAAGAATTTTCCTTAATCCAGTATTTTGACCGGAGCAAAGCCCACATAATCGGCGGCCACCAGCCGGTATTCTACGCTGCCCTGCACGCCCCGAATGGCCAGCCGGTGACTGCCCCCATGCAGGTGCCCGTAAAAGCAGCGGGATACACCATACCGCTCTAACAGCTCCATAATTTCCGGGCAGGAATAGCCATGATACAAAGGAGGATAGTGCAAAAAGCAAAACTTTTCAGCCGCTTCCCCCGCCGCTTTCAAAGAGGCTTCCAACCGGATAAGCTCCCGGTTAAAGACCTTTTGGCTCCCCGTTTCCTCATAAAACCATCCCCGGGTGCCGCACAGGGCGGTATCCCCATAAAAGTAGCAGTTATTATGAAGGATGTGTAAGGTTGAAAATTCGTTGGCGGCAAAAAAGGTTTCCATCTTATTAGCCGTATTCCACCAGTAGTCGTGATTGCCTTTGAGCAGAAGCTTTCGCCCCCCCGGCAAGGCATCCAGGAAGGCAAAGTCGGCCTTGGCCTCCTCTAAGCTCATCCCCCAGGACAAGTCCCCGCACAGAACCACCGTATCCTCCGGCCCCAGAGGAGCAAAGCCTTGCTTCAATTTCTCCACATAGCCCTCCCAGCCGCCGCCAAACACATCCATCGGTTTGTTGGAAGCCAGAGAGAGGTGGGTGTCTCCAATGGCGTAAAGTGCCAAACAATCACCTCGTTACCGCAGCATACCCAGCGCCGCATCCACCATTTTATCCTTGGTGACCGCCTGTGTAAAGCGAATTTTTTTCTCGGCCAAGGATGCCAGGGGGCCGGGCACCGGCCGTCCGCTGACTTGGGCCAGCTGTTCCAAAATTTCGGTTCCCTCCCGCAGGTTCTCTTCCCCCAAAGCAGACAGTACGCTGTCGCAGAACTTGAAGGGACTGGCGGTGGAAACCACGATGGCCGGAGCGTCGTCCCCTGTGCTTTGGCGGTACTGGTCCAGCACAAACTGGGCCACGGCGGTGTGGGGGTCCATGAGATAGTCCTTTTCCCGGAACGCACGGCCAATCATCTGCTTGGCCTGCTCATCGGTACAGAAGCCGGCGGCAAAATGCTCCTCCACCGCTGCCTTGACACCTTCACTGACGGTATAGCGACCCTCCCGGTTCAAGGCATCCATGTACCCCATCACCTGCCGGTCGTCCTGCTGTGTAAGTGCGTAAAGAAGCCGTTCCAGGTTGCTGGAAATCAGTATGTCCATAGAAGGGGAAATGGTGGTATGGAAGGGGCGGTTTCGGTCGTAAGTACCGGTTGTAATGAAGTCGGTCAGCACATTGTTCTCATTGGAGGCACAGATAAGCTTACCGAGGGGCACGCCCATCATTTTCGTGTAATAGGCGGCCAAAATATTGCCGAAATTCCCGGTGGGAACGCAGACATTCACCCGTTCCCCCAGTTCCACCTTCCCTGCCTTGACCAAATCACAGTAAGCCGAAACATAGTAGGCCAGTTGTGGCAAAACACGGCCCCAGTTGATGGAGTTTGCCGAGGAGAAGAAGCAACCCTGCTCATTCAGTTTTTCCCGCAGGGACTCGCTTGAAAAGAGGTTCTTCACCCCGGTCTGCGTGTCGTCAAAGTTGCCCACCACGGCACAGACCCCTACGTTATCCCCTTCCTGTGTGGTCATCTGAAGCTGCTGAATGGCCGACACGCCATCCTTTGGGTAAAAGACCAAAATACGGGTACCCTCTACGTCCTTAAAGCCCTCCAATGCCCCTTTCCCCGTGTCCCCCGAGGTAGCCACCAGGATGCAGACCGTTCTGCTCTCCTCGTTCTTTTTCAAAGAGGCAGTCAGCAGATGGGGCAGCATTTGCAAGGCCATGTCCTTAAAGGCGCAGGTAGGGCCATGCCACAGCTCCAGCATATGGGTCTTGTCATCCAACGTGACCACAGGAGCCACGTCGGTATGGTCAAATTTCTCCTCACTGTATGCCTTAGCGGTAAATTCGGTCAACTCCTGATCCGAAAAGTCCTCCAGAAACAAGCCCATCATATACTGGGCCCGCCCGGCATAGTCCATCTCCACCAAGTTCTCCAAATCCCGGGTTGTCAGCGTAGGAAAGCATTCGGGGGTCAACAGACCCCCATCCCGGGAAAGCCCTTGGGCAATGGCCTGAGCAGCCGTCATGTGCAAGGAGTTATCTCTCGTACTTACATAGTGCATACTTCGTTCACGACCCTCTCAAAGTTATGGAAGAAGAGGTCCCGGACCAGAGTTTCCGAGTAATTTCTCTTCAACAGCAGTTCATAGAGTTTTTCGGTGTCGGTAATGTCTTTCACCCCGGGAAAGAGGGAACAGCCGTCCCAATCCCCGCCGACGGCGGCGGTTTTCGCCCCGCCCAGGGACCAAATATGCTCCACATGGGCGGCGGCCCGTTCCAGACTTGAGGCTGCAGGGTGAATAAATTCATCACAGAAATTCAGACCCACCACACCGCCGCAGGCCATCACCGCCCGGAGCTGGTCATCGGTCAAATTCCGCTTGTGTGGACAGAGGGAACGACAGTTGGAGTGGCTTGCCACAAAGGGAATTCCAGCCCTCTCCGCCAGTTCGGCCACATCCCAGAAGCCCGGGTCAGACAGATGGGATACATCCACCAACATGCCAAGGCTCTGCATCCGCTGCACAAAGGCCCTTCCCTGCCCGGTTAGCCCCTTTTCCGAGGCCATGTGATTACTGCCAGACAGAGCGTTTTCATGGTTCCAGGTCAGGTTGACCATCCTCACACCCTTTTGCCAGCCCTCTTCCAACCTGTCCGGACTGCACTCCAAAAGCTCGGCTCCCTCCACCGAGAGAAAGGCGGCAATCTTCCCTTGCCCAATGGCCTCTTTGGCCTGGGCCATAGTCCGGCAGTGGGCTACAATATCTTGATTGCGTTCCATTTCCTGGGAAAAGATAGCATATTGCCCCTCAAAAACCTGGGGCAGCGGAATGGGTGAGGTGGCACCATCTCCAAAGATGGCGAAAAACTGGGCATAGGCAGCAAATTTCTGTCCTCTGGTCAAGTCCACATGACCGGTGTTTTGCCGCAGTCCCCCGCCGTTATGGCGGGCATTTTCATAAAAACAACGCCCCAGTGTGTCGCAGTGGGCATCAAAGAAAGAAATGGACATCAAATTCCTCCATAATTAAAATGCGTTTTCTAAATAGATAATGTCCGGCTTTTCGGTCTGCATCCCCTTTGGCGCATATACTTCAGCCACGTCAAAACGGGGCTGAAGGTCCGTGGGATGCTCGCTTAAATAAATCCGGGCCGTCGTTTTAAGCTTTTCCTGCTTTCGCCGGTCCACAAATTCCCTGGCCTGGGCAAAATCAGCATTCTTTCGCAGCTTCACCTCTGTAAAGCATATATACTTTTCGTCTGTTGCAATCAAGTCAATTTCACCAAATCGGCAAAGCCAGTTTGCATCCACAAGGCGATATCCCCGTTCTTGCAGCCATCGGGCCACCTGGGCCTCACCCCAGCGGCCAAGAAGCTTGCGCTCGCCCCCCGCCATTACAGGTTTTTCAAGAAGCTTTTGCGGTGAATGGGGCTCGGCCCATATTTCCGCAAAAGCTCATAATGCAGGGCGGTTGGATAGCCTTTATGCTTTTGAAGCTGATATTCAGGGTATTGCTCGGCCAATTCCAGCATATGCCGATCCCGGCTCACCTTGGCCAAGATGGAGGCAGCCGCAATATTCATGCTCTTGCTGTCCCCCTTCACCACGGTGGCATGGGCAAGGGTGATGGCCGCCGTGCGCCCATGGTCCTTGTTTCCGTCAATCAGGGCAAAATCGGCCTTGGGCTCTAAAGCAGAAATGGCCATATCCATAGCCTTCATTCGGGCACTTAAAATATCGGTGGCATCAATCTCTTCGGCCGAAATGCTGGCCACCGCCCAGGCAATTGCTGCCTGCTGGATAGGTTCAAAAAGTGCTTCCCGCTTCTTCTCGCTCAGCTTCTTGGAGTCGTTCACCCCGGGCAGCTCCGCCCCAAAGGGAAGCAAAACTGCGGCGGCATAGACAGGCCCTGCCAGCGGACCTGCCCCGGCCTCGTCAGCCCCGCAAATCATGGTATATTCCTGCTCACGCCATTGGGCTTCCAAATCCCATTTGCTCATTCAATTTCCTCCGGCCATTCCAGTGTAAAGGTTCCTAGCTTGCCGCCCCTGAACTCGTCCAGAAGGATGCGGGCCATACGTTCGGTATCCTCTTCTCCCCCGGCAATCAGAAAACCACGCTTTCTTGCAGCCTGCTGCAAAACTTCATAGCCATAGACCACAGGGGCACTGGCCGGATCCATGGCATTGGCGGTCACTTCCTCCCAGTCAGGCGGATCCACCTTATACCGCTGAGCCAGGGCGGTCGGGTAGCGGCGGGCCAACAATGCCATCAGATGGCAAGCCAGGGTTTCAGCATCCAGGATGTCGTCCTTGACCGCCCCGGTAAAAGCCAAATTCAGGCCGGTACGCTCGTCCTCAAACTTAGGCCAGAGGATACCGGGGGTATCCAGCAGGTCCAGACCGGTATCCACCGCCACCCACTGCTTGCCCCGGGTCACGCCGGGCTTATCCCCGGCTTTTGCCGATTTCCGCTTGGCAACTTTATTGATAAAGGTGGATTTTCCCACGTTAGGCACTCCCACCACCATGGTCCGCACCGGGCGACCAATCTGACCCTTCGATCGCCAGCGGGCAATTTCCTCGGTAAGAGCCGCTTGAATGGTCTGAGAAAACTTATCCACACCACGACCGGTCTTGGCATCGGTTTCCAGCACAGCCATGCCCTTTTCCCTAAAATAAGCTCCCCAGGCCTTATTCCCGGCCGGGTCAGCCTGGTCGGCCCGGTTCAAGACCACCAGTCTGGGTTTATTACCCACAATATTATCAATATCCGGGTTCCGGGATGAGATGGGAATACGGGCATCGATGACTTC
>CAZHWK010000105.1:0-6560 GCA_964536405.1 uncultured Oscillospiraceae bacterium | reverse complement strand
TCTTTTTCTCGGCCACCATGCCCCCCGAGGTCATGGACCTGGTGGACGGCCTTTTGCACGACCCCGCCAAGGTGGCGGTAGACCCCATCTCCTCCCCGGTTGAGGTCATTGACCAGTGCGTCTACTTCGTGGACAAGGCCAACAAGACCAAGCTTTTAGCCCAGCTGGTGAAGGAACTGGACGTGAAAAGTGCTTTGGTGTTCAGCCGCACCAAGCACGGGGCCAACAAGATTGCCCAGGATTTGAATAAAATGGGCCTGACCGCCGCCGCCATCCACGGGAATAAGAGCCAGTCGGCCCGGCAGCAGGCCCTGTCCGATTTTAAAAGCGGGAAAATCCGCCTGCTGGTGGCCACCGACATTGCCGCCCGGGGCATTGACATCGAAGAGCTGCCCTATGTCTTTAACTACAATCTGCCTGAGGTGCCTGAAACCTACGTCCACCGTATCGGCCGGACCGGCCGGGCCGGTCACGAGGGCAGTGCCATCGCCTTTTGCGACTTTGGGGAGAAGGATTACCTCAAGGATGTGGAAAAGCTCATCGGCCGCAAGCTTCCCGTGAAGGAGAGCGACTGGCCCATGGAGGTTTTTGAAATTCCTCCCAAGGAGCCCCGTGGTCAGCGGCCCGCCCGGCAGCAGCCCAAGGCCCAGCAGGGGAAGGGGGCGCAGAAGGCCCAGCCCAAGCCGGACAAGGCCCCAAAAGTCCCCCAGCCTAAGGGGGAGAAGACCCAGAAGTCCGTTTCGCCCAAGACCGAGCAGCCCCAAAAGCCGGTGGGAGAAAAGGCCGCCAAGCAGGTGGCTGCTCCCCGGAAGAAGTTTGGCGCACCCACCAAGACCCTGGCCGAGTTTGAGGCCGAGGAAAAGGCATTCCAGGAACGGCTGGCCAAGGAGAAGAAGTCCCAGCGTGAGTCCCGGAGCATAGGGGCACTGGCCGGGGAGATGATTATGGATGCCACTGCCCGCCTGCTGGCTCCCCGCAAATCGGCCCAGGCCCCGAAGGCCGTCCAGAAGCCTGCTCCCAAGCAGGAAGGGGGGCCCAAGCAGCAGTGGCAGGGGAACAAGGCCCAGAAGGGGCGGAGCGCCCCTCAGCCCAAGGGGGAAACAGTTCCCAAGCAGGCTGCCGCTCCCAAGAAGCACGAGGGGCCCAAGGCCTCTGCCGCCCCTAAAAACGGTGGAAAGAATCGGGCCCGCCGGGACCGAGGCCCTCGGCCTGTGGAGCTGCGGCCCAGCCACATTAAGGATTCTACCCAGCAGCCCTCCTTGATGAAGCCCTTCTATATCGGGTCGGACGATTAAAAAGAAGTGCGAAGGATAGGCACGCCGAAAAAATAAGACAAACGCAGACCAAAAAACAGGGCAGTGCGCATACTGGCGGCATTTTTGGCGGAGTGATGACTTATTTTTTCGACCAGCGTGCCCAATCCCAGCATGACAGGACCGCAAACCCATCACTCTCCGTTCCTACTAAGGTCCCCAACGACACATAAATGTGTCGGGCTTACGCTAAAAACTTGCCCCCGGCAAGTTTTCTTCACGCTGCAGAGTGCGAAGGATAGCCCCATAGGGGAGCTAAGCTAGGCCGCAGATAAAAAAGCAGGTTGGGCGGCCCAGGCAGCCCAAAACAGTGCAATGTAAAGAAACGGCAGGGAGCAACGGAAGGCCGTTGCTCCCTGCTTTCGTTGGGGAGGATACCCATGAGAAACGCATCCAAAAAACGCAAAAGATGGCCCGCCCTGCTTGTTTTGCTTGCGCTGGCGGCCGGATGGCTGTACTGGCAGCAAAATGGCATCATGACCGAAACCTATACCATTACAAGCTCTGCCCTTCCTGCGGCCTTTGAGGGCCTTCGGGTGGCCCACATCTCTGACCTGCACGGCAAGGAGTTTGGGCAGGGGAATGAGACTCTGCTGGACAAGGTGGCCGGGTTGAAGCCTGACCTCATTGTCATCACCGGGGACCTCATCGACCAGGAAAGCCAGATGGAGATGGTCCCCGCTTTGGCCGAGGGGCTGTCTGCCATTGCCCCTACTTACTATGTCACCGGCAATCACGAATGGGCGGTACGCCGGGTCAACGAGCTGAAGGAGCTGCTCACCAAAAACGGAGTTCGGGTATTGAGCAACGAAGCTGACATTTGGGAGAAGGATGGGGCAACCCTGGCTGTGGCCGGGATTGACGACCCCCTTGGCCCTCTGGGCCAGAAAAGCGGCCCCCAGCTTCGGGCCGAGATTAAGGCCGACTTCACCCTCCTGCTGGCCCACCGGGACAGTGTGGAGGAGTATGCCCAGTGGGGGTATGATGTGGTGTTCTGCGGCCACGGCCACGGGGGAATTTTCCGTATTCCCATTCTGGATAAAGGACTTTTAAGTACCGACCGCACCTTTTTTCCGAAGTTTGACGGAGGAACCTACCCCTTGGAAGGGGATGGAACCTGTGTGGTATCTCGGGGGCTGGGCAGCAACACCGTGCCGTTTCGGGCCTTCCGCCTGTTTAACCGCCCCCACCTGCCTTTGATTATCCTGACAAGAGGAGCCTAACATGGACTATAAAGCCGGAGAATTTGATATTGCCGTTATTGGAGCAGGCCACGCCGGTGATTTGATTTCTTGGAAGGCAGAAGTGAATTCTGCCTTCCGCCGGGCTACGCCCGCCCCAGCCCTTAGCTGGGGCTCTATCCCGGCTATGCCGATACAGGAGGGTCTTTATGGAGTATAAAGCCGGAGAATTTGATGTAGCTGTCATTGGAGCAGGCCACGCCGGGATAGAAGCCGCCCTGGCCGCCGCCCGGATGGGGCTTAGGACGGTATGCTTTACCGTTAACCTGGATGCGGTGGGCAATATGCCCTGCAATCCCGCCATTGGCGGGACGGGAAAAGGCCATCTGGTGCGGGAGATTGACGCCCTGGGTGGCGAGATGGGGGTGGCCGCCGACAAGGCCTGCATCCAGTACCGGGTGCTGAACCGGGGCAAAGGCCCCGCCGTCTGGTCCCGGCGGGCCCAGGCCGACCGCCGGAGGTACCAGGAGGTCATGAAGCACACCCTAGAGCGGCAGGAAAACCTGTGGGTCAAGCAGGCCGAAATCACCCACATTCTGACCGAGGATGGGGCGGTCAGTGGAGTTCGCACCCATTTGGGGGCAATTTATGCCGTGAAGGCGGCCGTCATTTGCTCGGGCACCTATCTGGGTGGACGCACCATCGTGGGGGAGGTCACGGCCCAGAGCGGCCCCGACGGTTTGGCCGCCGCCAATTCCCTCACCGGGAGCCTGGTCGAGCTGGGGCTGACTCTGCGCCGGTTTAAGACAGGCACTCCCCCACGGGTGAACCGCCGAAGCGTGGACTTTACCAATCTGGAGGTGCAGGTGGGGGACGAGGACGCTTTGCCCTTCTCCTTCCGTACCGAAAAGAGGCCCGACAATGTGGCGGTCTGCCACCTCACTTATACCAATGACAAAACCCACGCCGTTATTCGGGAGAACCTCCACCGCTCCCCCCTGTTTTCCGGAGTGATTGAGGGGGTTGGCCCCCGGTACTGTCCCTCTATTGAGGACAAGGTGGTGCGCTTTGCCGAGAAGGAGCGGCACCAACTCTTCATTGAGCCTATGGGGCTGAACACCGAAGAGTTGTATATCCAGGGCTTTTCCTCCTCCTTACCTGAGGAGGTCCAGCTTGCCATGCTGCGGACGCTGCCCGGGCTGGAGGGGGCCGAAATGACCCGCCCGGCCTACGCCATCGAGTACGACTGTGTAGACCCAACCGAGCTGCTGCCCACCCTGGAGTGTAAAAAGGTGTCCGGCCTGTATGGGGCGGGGCAGTTTAACGGCTCCTCGGGGTATGAGGAGGCGGCCGCCCAGGGGCTGGTGGCCGGGGTGAATGCCGCCCTTAAGATTTTATGTAAACCTCCTCTGGTGCTGAGTCGCACCGACGGTTACATCGGGGTTTTGATAGACGATTTGGTGACCAAGGGCACCAACGAGCCTTACCGGATGATGACCTCCCGGACCGAGTACCGCCTTTTGCACCGGCAGGACAACGCCGATCGGCGGCTGACCGAAGTCGGCCTGCGGGTGGGGCTGGTCAGCCAGGAGCGGGCGGCCGCCGTGGCCGAGAAATACGCCGCCGTGGACCGGGAGATAAAGCGGTTGGAGCATGTGGGCTGTGCCCAGGGGCGGCTGGTGGATTTGCTTCGCCGCCCGGAGCAGAGCTATGCGGCTCTGGCTCCACTGGACAGGGACAGGCCCGCCTTGCCCCCCGATGTGGTGGAGGCGGTGGAGATTGCCGTCAAGTATGACGGCTACATCAAACGGCAGGAGCGGCAGGTGGCCGAGCTGCGGCGGATGGAGGGGCGGGAATTGCCCGCTGACCTGGATTATGAGGCCATTCAAGGCCTGCGGCTGGAGGCCAGGCAGAAGCTGAATGTCCTGCGTCCCCTCAACTTGGGGCAGGCAGGCCGGATTTCCGGGGTCAGCCCCGCTGATTTGGCAGCGTTGATGATATATTTGGAGCGGGGCTGACCCGGGGCCCCGCCGAAGGTGGGGCGGGCGTAAGGCCGTAAATTCGAGGGAACCGAGAAGTTCCGCAGGCGGAATTGAGAGCCTTTCTGAAACGTCCATGCCCCCGTCCTTTTGGCAAAAATTTTGCCATATATCACTATTTTTACTTGGAATCCACCAAGGATTCCTGCGAAAAAATAGCTTGTCTGACCAAATTTTTGCTCAAAATTCCAGGCACAGCGACGGTTCAGAGAGGCTCTACTTCCGCCGAGGATGTAGAAAGAAAAAGGGCTCCCGTGAAACGAAGTTTCATGGGAAAACAGTCCCGCTGATTTGGCGGCACTAATGATATACCTGGAGCGGGGCTGACCCGCCAACGTGAATGAAATGGAGAAGTGATATGGAAAAGGTCGTTTTGGGCCTGTCGGGCGGAGTGGACTCCGCCGTGGCGGCCACCCTGCTGAAGAAAAATTACGAGGTTCACTGCGTTTGGCTGGACATCGGTCTGGGGGGCGGCGAGGATGCCGAAGCCCTGGCCCGGCGGTTTGGCCTGCCCTTTGAAAAGGCCGACATTCGGGACATTCTGGAGCGGGAAGTTTGCGCCCCCTTTGCCCAGGACTATTTGAGCGGCCGTACCCCCCTACCCTGCGCCCGGTGCAACCCGGCGGTGAAGTTTCCCGCCCTGCTGGCCGTGGCCGACCGCATCGGGGCCAGGTATGTGGCCACCGGGCACTATGCCAGGGTGGTGGACGGGGTGCTGTACCGTGGGATGGTGGCCAATGATCAGGCCTTCATGTTGGCTCGGTTGCCCCGAGAGATACTACAAAGGGTAATATTTCCCCTTGGCGATTACGAAAAAACCCAGGTTCGGGCCATGGCTGAGGAGATGGGACTTTTTGTGGCACAGAAGCCTGACAGCATGGAAATTTGCTTCATTCCGGATAACGACTATGCCGCCTGGTTGGACCACCGGGGTGGAACACCAGGGCCGGGGGACTTTGTGGACGAGCAGGGAAAGGTGCTGGGCCGCCACAAGGGCATCCATCACTATACCCTGGGCCAGCGTCGGGGTCTTGGCATTCCGGCCGCCCACCGGCTGTTTGTCAGTGTCATTCGGCCCCAGAACAATCAGGTGGTCCTGTCCGACGGCGGGGACCTGCACACCGATTTTGTCCGCTGTGAGTCCCCTAACTGGATTGCCATAGGGGAACTGAAGGGCCCCATAGAGGTTACGGTTCGCCTGCGCCATTCCAAAAGCGAGACACCGGCAAGAATTATGGTAAACCAAACCGGCGGGGTGGACATTTCCCTTCACACTCCAGCCCGTGCCCCAACCCCCGGCCAGCTGGCCGTTTTCTACCAAGGGGATATGGTGGTTGGCTCGGGCTGGATTTGCTGAATCCGGCCGTGCCGAACACAGGAGAAGAAAAAAGAGGCTGTTGCATTTGCAACAGCCTCTTTTGAACGGTTTTGGGTATGGATGGGTGCTTTTTCGGCCCGCATGAGGTTTGGCAGTGGGAAGGGAATTCGCCCTGCCGCCGATGCCCGCATCGCCCCGCTGTGCGGGGCCCCCGGCCCACACCGAAATTACTTCGCAGCGTTCTTTTGAGCCCGCATCCGATCGCCGTGATCCAGCAGACGCTTACGCAGGCGGAGGGTCTGGGGCGTGCATTCCAGCAGCTCGTCGTCGGCCAGAAATTCCAGGCACTGCTCCAGGCTGAGGTTCTTGGGGGTGGTCAGACGCAGAGCGTCATCGGCACCCGAGGAGCGCATGTTGGTCAGCTGCTTGCGCTTGCAGATGTTGACGCTGATGTCCTCCTGCTTGGGGGTTTCGCCCACAATCATGCCGGCGTAGACAGGGACGCCGGGGCCGATGAACAGGGTGCCCCGCTCCTGGGCGTTAAAGAGGCCGTAGGTGACGCTCTCCCCGGTTTCAAAGGCCACCAGGCTGCCGCTGGACCGGCGGGAGATCTCGCCCTTCATGGGGGCGTAGCACTCAAAGATGGAGGCCATAATGCCCTCGCCCTTGGTGTCGGTCAAAAACTCGTTGCGGTAGCCGAACAGGCCCC
>CAZHWK010000104.1:0-6647 GCA_964536405.1 uncultured Oscillospiraceae bacterium | reverse complement strand
CTGTTATAAATGAGGAACAGGCAGAGCTGGTGCGGCGCATCTACGCCATGTGCATCGGAGGGCAAACGCCCTCCGGCATTGCAAAGCAGCTGACAGCCGAGCGCATCCCAACACCGGCTGGCAAGACAGTCTGGCAGGCTACTGTGGTGGAGAGTATATTGACCAACGAAAAATACAAGGGTGATGCATTGCTCCAGAAGACCTTTTGCACCGATTATCTTACCAAAAAGATGAAGCCTAATGAGGGTGAGGTTCCACAATATTATGTAGAGGGAAGCCATCCACCCATTGTGAGCGCCGAACTTTTCGACCATGTGCGGTGCGAGCTGGAACGACGCAAGGGAATCCGATGCGTTGCAAGCTCCGGCTGCTTTGCGGGGCGCATTTTCTGCGGCGACTGCGGCAGTATTTACGGTGCAAAAATATGGCACAGCAATTCCAAATACCGCAAGACCATCTGGCGGTGCAACGGCAAATATGAAAAATCTGTCACGCCCTGTACTACTCCGCATTTTTACGAGGAGCAGCTAAAAGAAATGTTCGTGACGGTCATGAACACCCGGCTTGCGGACAAAACCGCCATCATCACTGCATACAAGGAAGTTATTTCCGCTCTAACTGACAACACCGCCCTTGGGCAGGAAGCCGAAACGCTTCAAGGCGAGTGCGATGTGGTCATGGAGTTGATGCGGAAAATGGTGCAGGAAAACGCACGACTGCCACAAGACCAGACAGAATACCAGCGGCGGTATGATTCCCTCGTGACACGCTTCGATGCTGCCAAGGCACGGCTAGACGAGGTCGCCCAGGGCATCCAGCAGCGCAACGCCAAGCGATTGGAACTTGAAAAATTTGTACGCCTGCTCAAAAAGCAAGATGGCTTGCTGACCGAGTTTGATGAGGAACTTTGGTATGCCGTAATCGACAGGCTGGTGGTCAAATCTTCCACCGAGGTGACCTTTATGTTTAAGGATGGCAGCGAGATGCCGTGGACAATTCAATAAAGATAATTGTAAAAGCCCGCAGGGTTCGGTGAATTTCCGAGCCTTGCGGGCTGTTTTTTGTTGAAGCAAGGGGATTTATGCGATATAATTAATATCATATTTAATTGTAACACCGCTGTGCAGTGGTGCAGGAGGACGCGGATGGGTGCTAAAACTCTTTATATGATTGGCAATGGGTTTGACATTCAACATAGTATTCCAACAAATTACTGGGATTTTAGAAAATTTCTCATTGAAAATCACGAGGACTTTATTCGGCAGATGGAGGAAATATATAGTATTCAACCGCTGGATGATACCGAGCCGTGGTATCGCCCGGAAATGGAAGAGCGTTGGAATACACGCATCAAGAATACTCTTTGGTGGAATTTTGAACATGACATTGGATTTCCAGATGTTGAATCCATGATATCCTTTTCATCGAGTGCTGCAGAGGGATTAAACGAAAAATATGGAGCATTTCTTACTGAGAGCACAATGAATGCCTATTGGCGCGACCAGTATGGTTTTATGGGGAAATTTCAAAAATATGTCGATGAATGGGTTTCTAGTCTCGATTTGAGTAGCGTCGTTCCTGTGAAAAGCGAATTGGTAAACAACCAGAACGATCTTTTTCTGACCTTCAATTATTCAAATACACTTGAAGAAATATATCATATCCCATCCTCAAATATTCTGCACATACATGGAGGCGTTCCTCCATACTGCAATTGTCCTCCGATTATGGGACACGGGCAGCGCAAAATGATTTCGCAATACCGTCAATTTGCAAGTGAGAATCGTAAGGATGGAGACGGTGAGGGTGCAAGCATATGTAATGCCATTGCAAATTACTACCAAGTTACCCTGAAAGACACAAAGCAAATAATTCATGAACACGTAGAGTATTTCAGGTCATTAAACCAGATTCGAAATGTCAATGTAATCGGACTTTCTCTTGGGCCAGTCGATTTTCCATACCTCGTAGAGGTGAAAAAGTCTGTCAGAAGGGATGCTCTATGGAGTGTCTACTATCATGGGGATGCTGCACCCGAAAGAATGAAAACAATACTTACAGAGGCGCGTTTCAAAAACATAGATGCTATTCTCAAACCAGCAAGTTCGTTCTGGAAGTAGTTGAAATACAATGATGAACTCGGCCTGTCCAAAATGAAACCCTCGCACGAAAATGAAACTGTTTTGAAGCTATCGTTTTATTGTATCACGCAGGTGTTTTAGAGGCAAAAAGACCTGCACGATTACATATGTAATTGTGCAGGTCTTTTTTATTTTCGTTATGCAACCCTTTTGGGGGCATTCTATTGCCGCATGACCGCCCCAAGGGAAAAATTTAATCGAAATCAGCTCTTTTCACAAATAAATGCGGGTCTTGGAACGAGCTTCGTTAGATATGGAGAAAAGAGCACCCTGAATGGTATCAACGTGGCCATCTCCGGGGTATTTTTTCTTTTTCTTTCGCCGAACACCAGCATCCAAAACTTTGACAGGTATCTTCAAATCTGCTATATTAAAGAACACTGTTTTCCGCAGGGCACTAGGGCTGTGTGGGCCTCGCCCCATCCGTCGGAAAACAATTCCGCAAGAAAATGAGAGGGATTATTTGTGAAAGAAAGAGAACGTTTTTCTTCCCGGCTGGGGTTCATCCTCATTTCGGCCGGGTGCGCCATCGGCCTTGGTAATGTCTGGCGATTTCCCTACATCGTAGGGCAGTATGGCGGAGCCGCCTTTGTGCTTGTGTACCTGCTGTTTCTTATCGTCCTGGGCCTTCCCATCATGGTCATGGAATTCTCCGTTGGACGAGCCAGCCAAAAGTCTGCCGCCCTCAGCTTTAACGTCCTGGAGCCCAAAGGCACAAAATGGCACCTCTACCGCTACGGTGCCATGGCCGGCAACTACCTGCTGATGATGTTTTACACCACGGTGGGCGGCTGGATGCTCAGCTATGTATTTAAAATGTTCCGGGGTGATTTTTCCGGCCTCAGCGCCGACGCTGTTTCCGGGGTCTTTTCCAATATGCTGGGCCAGCCCGGCCCCATGGTATTCTGGATGGTGGTGGTCACCCTCCTGGGCTTCTTCGTATGCTCCATGGGTCTGCAAAAGGGTGTGGAACGTATCACCAAGGTGATGATGACCTGTCTGCTGGTGCTCATGCTGGTGCTGTGTGGACGCAGCCTTACCCTGGATGGAGCAATGGAGGGCATTAAATTCTACCTCATCCCCAACTTCCAGCATCTACTCTATAATGCCAACGGCGACTTTATTCTCGGGCAGGCTATCTACGCCGCCATGAGCCAGGCCTTCTTCACCCTCAGTCTCGGCATCGGCGCTCTGGCCATTTTCGGAAGCTATATCGGGCGGGAGCGTTCCCTCACCGGGGAAGCTCTCAGCGTCGGCATCCTGGATACCTTCGTGGCCTTCATCGCCGGGCTCATCATCTTCCCTGCCTGCTTCGCCTTCCAGGTAAGCCCCGATCAAGGCGTAGGCCTGGTCTTTATTACCCTGCCCAACGTCTTTAATAAAATGCCCATGAGCAGCCTGTGGGGCGGTCTTTTCTTCCTGTTTCTGTTTTTTGCCGCCCTGTCCACCATCATTGCGGTGTTTGAGAATATTATTTCCTTCGCCATGGACCTGTGGGGCTGGAGCCGCAAGAAGACCGTTCTTGTCAACGGCATTGCTCTTCTTCTTTTGGCCCTCCCCTGCATCTTTGGCTATAACCTGTGGAGTAATTTCACCCTGCTGGGCATGGATATCCAGACCTTTGAAGACTTCCTGGTTTCCTATAACCTGCTTCCCTTGGGCAGCTTGCTCTATCTGATGTTCTGCGTATCCAAGCGTGGCTGGGGCTGGAAAAACTTCCTGGCCGAAGCCGACCAGGGCCAGGGCCTCAAATTCCCAAAGTGGTCCCGTGTCTATGTCACCTATATTCTGCCAGCTGTCATGGTCCTCATCTTCCTTGTGGGCTATGTGCAGATGTTTCTCACCAAATAATTCTTGATTTGTTCACAGAAGCAAGGACAAAACGTGCTACAATAATTACTAACCTGCCAAAGTGAGGGGAAAGTAATGACCAGACAGGATGCATGGACTTTGCTGACCAAATTCAATCAAGAGGATTTTCATCTTCGCCACGCCGTTACCGTAGAAGGCGTCATGGGCTGGTACGCCCGGGAGCTGGGCTGTGGGAACCAGGAGGAATTCTGGAGACTTGCAGGCTTGCTTCACGACATTGACTTTGAGCGTTGGCCTGAGGAACACTGTGTCAAAGCCAGGGAGCTGTTAAGCGAGGCCGGGGCCGATCCGGCCCTCATTCGGGCTGTGGTCAGTCACGGCTGGGGCATGACCGGAAGCGATGTGAAGCCTGAAGCCGAGATGGAAAAAGTTCTCTTCGCCTCGGATGAACTCACGGGTCTCATTGGAGCAGCCGCCTTGATGCGCCCCTCCAAAAGCTGCAAAGACATGGAACTCAAGTCCTTAAAGAAGAAATTTAAGGACAAAAAATTTGCCGCCAGCTGTTCCCGAGATGTCATCATCCAGGGAGCTGGGCTTTTAGGCTGGGATTTGGATATCCTGTTAGAGCGCACTTTGACCGCAATGGCCGCCGACGAAGACCGGGTCAATTCCATCTGCGGCTGAATTTAGGAGGAAAATATGGAACAAGGTAAAAAGAAAATGGGCAAAGCCAAAGGCATTGCCATCAATCTGCTGGCAGTCTTGGTAGTCGGCTTTCTCTACTTCTACGTTACTCTGCCCGCCCTCAATCTCCAATCCCCCGATTTCTACGTCTTTATTGGTCTGCTGTGCATCGTGTATGTGATTTGCGCCATCATTACCTCGGGCATGAGCTTGGGCAACGGCGGAATTGGGGAATATGTCCGCTTTATCAAAAGCCAGTGTCTGCCTGTTGGCATCCTCATCGTGGGGCTAATCCTGGTTTCTCTCATCGGTTCGGTGGTTTCCATGCCCCTCTTCCGGGCCGCCGCCTACCGTGACCTGCTTACGGTGCAGACCGGCGACTTTGCCGCCGAGGTGGACGAAATTTCCTTTGATAAAATTCCCATGCTGGACGACCAGTCGGCCCAGCGGCTTGGCAACCGTGTTCTTGGCGATTTGGACGACATGGTAAGCCAGTTTGAGGTTTCCACCGTTTACTCCCAGATTAACTACAAGGGCCGTCCTGTCCGTGTGGCCTATCTCAACTACGGCGATTTGGTCAAATGGTTTACAAACCGCTCCGAGGGTCTGCCCGCCTATATCATTATCGACATGGTGACCCAGGAGGCAGAGGTGGTGCGTCTGACCGAGGGTATGAAATACGCCCCCTCCGAGCCATTGAACCGCAATCTTCTGCGTCACCTGCGCTTCCAGTTCCCAACCTATATGTTCTCCACCCCCACCTTTGAAATTGACGAAGATGGACAGCCCTGGTGGATTTGCCCCAAACTGGAAAAGACTATCGGCCTTTTCGGCGGCGATGACATCAACGGAGCCGTTCTTATGAACGCCATCACCGGCGAGTCCACCTATTACCCCAGCTCTGAGGTTCCCACCTGGGTGGACCGGGTCTACTCTGCCGACCTCATCATTCAGCAGTACGACTACCACGGCACCTTTGTCAACGGCTTTATTAACTCCATTCTGGGCCAAAAAGACGTGACCGTGACCACCGAGGGCTATAACTACATCGCCATGAACGACGATGTCTATATGTATACCGGTGTAACCTCGGTCACCTCTGACCAGTCCAATGTGGGCTTTCTGCTCACCAATCAGCGCACCAAGCAGACCAAATATTACCGCTGTTCGGGTGCCACGGAGTACTCCGCCATGGACTCGGCCGAGGGTGTGGTACAGCACTTGGGCTACAAGGCCACCTTCCCCCTTCTGCTGAATATTTCTGGCGAGCCCACCTACTTCATGGCATTGAAGGACAATGCCCAGCTGGTCAAGATGTATGCCATGGTTAATGTTCGGCAATATCAGGTGGTGGCCACAGGCTCCTCGGTAGCCGAGTGTGAACAGCAGTATATCCGCCTGCTGGCACAGAACAATATCACTACCGAAATCGAGCTGCCCGAAACCAGCACCAAGGGCACCCTGGCCGAAATTCGAACCGCTGTTTTGGATGGCAACTCCTATTACTTCCTCCGCCTGGAGGGCGAAGAGGTATTTTACTCGGTGTCGGCCGCCACCAATCCCCTGGTGGTCACCTTGAACCCGGACGACCAAATCACGGTGGAGCATGCCCCCGCCAACGCTGACGCCTTCTCGGCCATTCTGGATGGCTATACCGTCACCCTGGAGCATAAGGCTCCCGCCCAAGAAAAACAGCCTGCCGCCCTTCCTGTGCCGACGGCAGAGCCTTCTCCCCTCCCCGCCGCCTAATCCTCTTACCAAAACAGACTGCGTGTCAATGACACGCAGTCTGTTTTTTTACCCAAATCCGCCAGCATCGGATGGCCTCGGGCGAAAGCAATAAAATAGCGATGAGGTTGGGCAGGGCCATCAGGCCGTTGCAGAGGTCGGCCAGGTCCCATACCGCCGTCAGGTCCCCCACGCTCCCAGCCAGAATGGAGCTTAGGAATGCCACCCGAAACAGCCCTCTCCCCCGCTTGCCGCCCAGCAGATAGGACAGACCCCTCTCCC
>CAZHWK010000103.1:0-6676 GCA_964536405.1 uncultured Oscillospiraceae bacterium | reverse complement strand
TGCCGCCTTACGGATACGGCGTACCCCTTGCGGGTGCTGCGCCGGGGGCGGCGCACGTCCCCTCGACCCCCGCAGGGGTGGAAATCCCTTTTGCCCGCCGGGGTAACCCCGGCACGTCCTCGCCGCTCGCAAGCGGCGAAATCCCCCCTGCCGTGGGTCACGGCACGCTCCTCGCCTCTCGCAAAGGGCGAAACTCCCCCCGACACATAAAATGTGTCGGGCTTACACTAAAAACTTGCCACGGGCAAGTTTTCTTCACGCTGCAGAGTGCGGAGGATGGCCCATAGGAGAATAAGGGAAACCCGGAAAAGAAAAAGTCCCACGCTTCCAACAAAAAGTGGGGGACTTTTGGTATTGGCTACGGAGAGTTCGACCACCGAAGGCGGTGCGTGCCAGGGGAACGGAAAAATTCCCTTAATGGAGGCAGGAAGCCATCATTACCGGGCCTGGATCGTGACCTGGAGGATGTCCCCCGGCTGCTTCCCGATTTTTTCCCGGATATCCTTTCGGACTCCGATAATATGACCGGGCGTTTTCATGCGAACCAGACTTCCCTCGTAAGGGACACCGTCAAAGGTGGCAAGAACCTTGACACGGCCCTTACCAAACTCGGCCTTGACATCGTAGGGGAATTCAATGTAGGCCCCGTCGATGTCGGGCACTTTTTTGAGCTGGGCGGTAAATTCATATACGGTTTCGTTCATGGGAGGGTTCCTTTCTGTGGAGGAAGTATTCCCGACAGGGAGGTGTGGGTTTTTGGTGCTGGGCCTACTCCTCCTTGGGGGTGAGGGGAAAACGGACAGTCATGGAGGTGCCACGGCCCACCTGGGTATCCACCTGGAGGGAGCCTTGATGCTCTTCGGCCACCTGCTGCACAATGGGCAGGCCCAGACCGGTGCCACGACCGCTTTCTTTGGTGGTAAAGAAGGGCTCAAAGATATGGGGCAGGACATCCTCCGGGATGCCGGGGCCGGTGTCCTCCACCCGGAGGAAGACGAAATCCCCCTCGCTCCAGGTGGATAGGGTGAGGGTGCCGCCCCCCGGCTCCATGGCGTGAAAGGCGTTGAGTACCAGGTTTAAAAGCAGCTGGGAAAGCTGGGTTTCGTTGCCGAACATCCAGAGCAGGGGACAGTTGAGCCGGGTGGAAACCGTCACATTGCCCGGGCGGGCGGGAGCGGCAACCGCCAGCACCTTGCGGGCCAGTTCATCGGGGGAGACATACTGAAAGGTGAGGGCGGTGTTCTTTCGGGAGAGGTCGGACAGACGGGAAATAATGGTCTTGGCCTCCCGGGAGGCATTGTAGATTTCCAGCAGGTCGTCGTACAACTCCTCCTCCTCGGGGGGAAGCCGCTCCAGAGCCATAAGGCTGTATCCCATAATGGGAGTGAGCAGGTTATTGAATTCATGGGCAATGCTGGAGGTAAGGGTGCCGATGGTTTCCAGACGCTGATGGTGGGCCAGCTCACGGGTGCGGCGGGTCAGCTCCTCGGCGGCGGCACTTTTTTCCTGCAAGGCGGCAAGCTCACGCTGGATGCGCTCATGTCGGCGGCTGACACGGAGCATCAGCCACAGCAGAAGCAGAACCCCGGTAACCACCATGCCGCCGTAAGCCAGCAGGCGCACCCCACCGGTTTTCAAGGGACGAATAATCTCATCATAATTCATGGAAACGCCCACCGCAAAAAAACCGTTGTTTTCATCGGTGGCCGGGAAAACTGCCATGCGTGCGGTGTAGGAGGCTCCTCCCTGGCAGGGGTGGGCCTCATAAAAGGAAAAGCCCTGGGTCTGGGTGCTTTGACACTCCATCAAAAAGGAAACGCCGCCGTAATCACAGCCAAGAGCGGTGGAGGAAAGCTGGCTGGTAAGCTCCACCACCACCTGCCCGTCCACCATGTGAAGCAAAGTCTGCCCCCCGGCATCCAAAAGGGTGATATGGTCCAGGGTGCCTGCACTGATGGTGCCGGCCACCCGGGCATAAAACTGCCCCAGGTCCATCAAAACGGCATAGGAAGGGCCTTGCTCTTCTTCCAAAAGGAAGCAGAGGTAGAGGGTGTTGTCCCCGTCCAGGCAGGGGCGAATGGTGACCTCCCCCCGTTTGCGCCCGGCCTGGGGGGGAAAGCGGTAGTCGGTGCGGCCATTGGTGGACAGGGCCACCTGGCCGTCCATCAATACCAGGGCAATGGGGGTTAGCGGGTCCCCGGCCACCATGGTTTCCCGCATGCGGGAGAGCAGCTGCGAGGAGTCCCCGGTGGTAAGCCAGACTCGTTCGGCCGCCAGAAAGCCCCGGCGGGCGGTGAGGTAGCGCAGGCTGGAGGCATGGTGGCTGAGATAACTGGTCACGCTTCGGTCCACTGAGCGGGCCAGGCCCAGAAGCTGCTGATCCTCGTTTTGAAGGACAACCTCCTCATACCGGTCAAAAACCCGCACCACCATCATACAGCCCGTGATGATGAGCAGAATGATGAGGCCCAAGGCCACCAGAAAATGGGATTTGCCCCGGTGATGCTCTTTCACAATTGGCCTCCCCCTTGCAAAAATCCTGATTTTTGTTTATACTGAATGATACAGATAAGATTGCAATCATGATACCCGATAAAAACCGGTCTGTAAAGGGGGCGAGCTGCCGTGGCGGACAAAGTGCTGATTGTGGATGACGACGAGGCCGTTCTTACCATGCTGTATAAAGTCATCAAAAGCAATGGAATTGAGGCCGATACCGTGAGCAGCGGGGAGGAAGCCCTGGAGAAAATGGGCGGCGGAGACTATGACCTGATGCTGCTGGACGTGAATATGCACGGAATTGATGGGTTTGAGGTGGTACAGGAAATTCGGCGCAGAGGGATTAAAACCCCCATCATCATTGTCAGCGGGCGAAAAGAGGACTATGACACCCTGTATGGCCTGGATATCGGGGCCGACGACTATGTGACCAAGCCCTTCAATCCGGTGACGTTGGGGGCCAAGGTCAAGGCCCTCATTCGACGCAGCCGGGACCATCTGCCCGGGGCCAACAGCGTGATTGCGGCGGGGCCGTTTCGCTATAACACCAGCACCTTGCGCTTTTACAAAAATGACCAGGAAATTGCCCTCTCTTCCAAGGAAAATGCCATGATGAAGCTGTTTATTGACAATGTAAACCGCATTTTTTCCAAGGATATGCTGTACGACCTGATTTGGGGTGAGGCCATCATTGATGAAAATGCCATCATGGTCTATATCAACCGACTGCGGCAGAAGATTGAAGAGGATCCGGCCAAGCCCAGGTATATTCAGACGGTACGCAGCCTGGGGTACCGCTTTGTGGTGTAATGATAGCCTACCGCTTGAGGGTGGGGTTGGTGCCCCGGATTTAACCGGGAACTGCCGGTGACGGCGATTTCTTACAGGCTCCCGTTTGTGGGTGGACTATGTGAAAAAGAGAGAGGGCAACAGGCCCTCTCTTTTTTTATTGACAGGCTGGGAAAGGAGAAACTTGACGAAAAAGGTCTAATTTTAAAAAAAGAAGAAAAACCCTATAAAAATAAGGTTTTTACAATTGAATGGAAAGGATTGACAGCAGACCGCTTTCAGTCTAGAATAGGCAAAACAAAGGGGACCAGAAGCAAGAAGTTGGTATAGGCCAAGCCGGGCCAGCGGTATGATAGGAGGGAGGAAGCAAAAATGGATAAGACCATGTTTTTCCGCATTCTGGACAGTGAGATGGAGCTTGCCACCGGATGCACCGAGCCGGGGGCCATTGCCCTGGCGGGGGCCCATGCAGGGGCCGCCCTGAAACAGACGGGGGACAGCCTGCTTTCCATACAGGTGAAGGCATCCACCAATATCATCAAAAATGCCATGGCTGCCGGTATCCCCGGCACCCAGTACACAGGCATTCCCTATGCCGCCGCCATCGGCGCCGTGGCCGCCATGCCCGAAAGGCAGCTGGAGGTCATCAGCCAGGTGGATGAGGAGGGGTATCGGACGGCCGAGGCCCTGGTGGAAACGGGGAAGGTTACAGTGGAGCTGGCCCAGGTGCCCCAGAAGCTTTATATCGAGGTGGCGGCCACCGGAGAGAGCCACAGGGCCCGGGCCGTCATTGCCGACCTACATACCAATTTGGTCCTGCTGGAAGTGGATGGCCAGGTGCTCTTCCAGGCCCAGGAGGGCCAGTGCGGCGGAGAGGGGGAAGGGATTTCCCCCGAGGAGATTGCCGGATTTTTGACGGTGGAAAAAATTTATCACTTCTGCCATGAGGAGCTGGACCCTCGGCATGACCCCATCCACATTATCCGTGAGGCTGTGGCCGTCAATTCGGCCATTTGCGAGCAGGGTCTGGTGGAGGAATACGGCCTGGCCATTGGGCAAAACCTGCTGCGTAACTGCCAGGAGGGGGTTATGACAAGGGACCTGGTGACCAATTCCATGATTGTCACCTGCGCCGGGGCAGATGCCCGGATGGCGGGAGCCCCTTACTCGGTGGTGACCAATTCGGGCAGCGGAAACCAAGGGATTACCGCCACCATGCCGGTGGTTAGTATGGCCCGGTATCAAAATATTCCGGAGGACAAGATGCTGCGGGCCGTGACCCTGAGCCACCTGGTGGCCATTCGCATCAAGTCCAAGTTCGGCCGCCTCTCCGCCATGTGCGGGGCCAGTGTGGCCGGAACGGGGGCCGCCTGCGGCATCACCTATTTAATGGGAGGCGGCTATGAAGAGATTTGCTGTGCCATTCACAACATGGTGGGGGATGTGACCGGAATGCTCTGTGACGGGGCCAAGGCCGATTGTTCCCTGAAAATTTCCACCTGCGTGAATGCCGCTTTCCAGGCCGCTTTGATGGCTATGCGTGGGGTGCGGGTAAAGGAAACCGACGGCATCGTGGAGAAGGATGTGGAAAAAACACTGGACAACTTCGCCACGTTAGGAAATAAAGGCTCTGGTCCTATGGATGCAGCCATCCTTGACATGATGCTGAGCAAGGAGAGGGAGGGGTAGCAAGCGGGGAGAAGCAGAGAGAGTTTTTTTGAAATAAATTGTGAAAGGGAGGAAAATTCGCATGAAAAAATTGTTTAGCAGCCTGCCGGCCCGCTTATTGCTGGCCATTGCAGTGGGTATCGTGTTGGGCCTGGTGCTGCCGGAAAGTGTTATGCAGGTGGTTGTGACCCTGAAGTATATTATGGGTCAGGTGATTACCTTCTGTGTGCCCCTGATTATCATTGGCTTTATTGCCCCTTCCATTACCAAGCTGGGCAACAGTGCCACCAAAATGCTGGGTGTGGCCATCATTCTGGCCTATGTGTCCAGCGTTCTGGCCGCCTTTATGTCCATGGGGGCAGGCTTTGGCCTTATTCCCATGCTTCACATCCACACCAACCCCGAAGGCCTGCGGGAGCTGCCGGCCGTGGTGTTCCAGCTTGACATTCCCCAGATTATGCCCGTCATGAGCGCCCTTGTTTTCTCGGTGCTCATCGGCCTGGCTGCCGTATGGACCCGGGCCCATGTGATTTCCAACGTCCTACAGGAGTTCCAGGACATCGTGCTGGACATCGTGAAAAAAGTGGTCATTCCCATTCTGCCCTTCTTCATTGCTACCACCTTCTGCGGCCTGGCCTGGGAGGGCTCTATCACCAAGCAGCTTCCCATCTTCCTGGCAGTCATCGTCATTGTCATGGCAGGGCATTACATTTGGCTGGCCGTGCTTTACGGCGTGGCCGGGGCCTACTCGGGCAAGAGCCCCTGGGAGGTTCTGCGCCACTATGGCCCCGCCTATCTGACCGCTGTGGGCACCATGTCCTCGGCCGCCACCCTGGCCGTGGCCCTGGACGGTGCCCGGAAGAGCAAGGTGTTGCGTAAGGACATGGTGGACTTTGGCGTGCCCCTGTTTGCCAACATTCACCTATGCGGCTCTGTTTTGACCGAGGTATTCTTTGTCATGACGGTTTCCAAGGTTCTTTACGGGACCCTGCCCAGCCTGGGTACCATGGTGCTGTTCTGCCTGCTGCTGGGCATCTTTGCCATCGGCGCCCCCGGTGTGCCCGGCGGTACGGTTATGGCCTCCCTGGGCCTGATTACCGGCGTGCTTGGCTTCGGGGAGGACGGTACGGCCCTGATGCTGGCCGTGTTCGCCCTTCAGGACAGCTTTGGTACTGCCTGTAACGTCACCGGCGACGGTGCGTTGACCCTCATGCTTACCGGGTATGCCGAAAAGCACCATGTGCAGGAGCAGACGGTAACTGTTGAGCTGTAAGGGAGTGGTTCCCCGCTATCCCTAAAGGAAGAAACCTCGCCCTGCTGAGGTTAGCCTCAGCAGGGCGGGGTTTTGTTGTGGGCGGGGGAGTTTCGGCCTTTGCAAGGGCCTAGGAAACTTGTTGGGGATGCCCCGACAGGGGGAGAAAGTTTCGCCGTTTGCGAACGGCGAGGACGTTGCGCCGCCCCGGGCGCAGGGGAGGGGAGGTTTTGCCGTCTAAGGACGGCGAGGAGCGTGTGGCGACCCCGCCACAGGGGGAGAATTTCGCCCGCTTTGGCGGGCGGGGAACGTGCCGTGACCCACGGCGGGGATAGGGTTTCGCCCTTTGCGAAGGGCGAGGGAACGTGCGCCGCCCCCGGCGCAGGGGATAAGATTTCGACCCCTGCGGGGGTCGAGGGACGTGTGGCGGCCCCGCCACAGGGGGCCAAACGACTTTTCTTTTTCCGA
>CAZHWK010000102.1:0-6762 GCA_964536405.1 uncultured Oscillospiraceae bacterium | reverse complement strand
TTGACAAGACAAAAAAGAAATGGTGGACGCTTGGCCGGCGGCCGGCCATCGCTCCCGCTGTCCGCAGACGGCGAAATCTTATCCCCTGCGGCGGGGCCGCCACAACGTCTTCGCCCTTCGCAAAGGGCGAAATACCCCCCTGTCGGGGATACACCCCATAAAAAGGAGAACAAAACCATGAGAGTAATCACCGGAACGGCCCGTGGCCGTAAACTTAAGGAGCTTCCCGGCCTGGACACCCGCCCCACCACTGACCGGGTGAAGGAGTCCATTTTTAATATCATCCAGTTTGACGTGGAGGGCCGCCGTGTTCTGGACCTCTTTGGGGGCAGCGGCCAGCTGACCATCGAAGCCCTCTCCCGGGGGGCGGCCGAGGCCACCATTGTGGAGCTAAACCCCGCCGCTGTCAAAATTATCCGGGAAAATGTGGAAAGTTGCGGCTTTGCGGACAACTGCCGCATCGTGGCCCAGGAGGGGCTGACCTTCCTGTCCGGGGCGGGGGAGAAATTCCATCTGGTATTTTTGGACCCCCCCTATGCCGGGCCATTGATGGACCAGGCATTGGAACGGATTGCCGCAATTGACATTGTATCGGAAAATGGTATAATAGTATGCGAAAGTGCTTTGGACAAGGCTATGCCTGAACTGCCCGCCCCCTATGAAAAGGGGAAGGAGTATCGGTATGGGAAAATCAAAGTCACCATTTACCGTAGAAAGGCGTGAGCCACATGGCACAGCCACAGCAAAAGATTGCCGTTTATCCCGGCTCCTTTGACCCCATCACCCTGGGGCATCTGAATATCATCAAGCGGGCCGCCGTGCTGTTTGACAAGCTGATTGTCTGTGTCATGGTCAACTCGGAAAAAAACGGCCTGTTTACCCATGAGGAGCGGGTGGACCTCATCCGACGGGTGTTGGAGGGGGCTCGCCTTACCAACGTGGAGGTGGACTGTTCCACCATGCTGTTGGCCGACTATGCCAAGAAGAAAAGAGCCAGGGCCTTAATTAAGGGTCTGCGGGCGGTCTCCGACTATGAGAAAGAGGCCCAGATGGCCCTTATTAACCGGAAACTCAATCCAAAGCTGGACACCCTTTTTCTTACATCAAGCGAGAAATATACCTATCTCAGCTCCACCGTGGTCAAGGAAATGGCCAACTACGGGGCCGAGCTGAGCGATTTTATTCCACGGGAAATCGTGGATGACGTACGCATGAAAGTAGACAGCAGGAGGATGATATAATGGCCAGTGGCGTGGATGAATTGCTGGACATGCTGTACAGCATGATTGAAGAGGCAAAAAATGTACCCCTTTCCAGTGACAAGTGTATTATTGAGCGGGACCGGGTTTTGGACCTGTTGGACGATTTGAAGGCACAGTTCCCCATGGAACTGGCCGAGGCTCAAAAGCTGATTGCTTCCCGGAACGACTACATCGCTTCGGCCAAGCGGGAGGCCGACCTTCTGCGCCAGCAGGCCGAGGAGAAGGCCAAGCAGATGATTGCCGAGGATCAGGTGCTGAGTGCCGCCAAGCTGCGCAGCACCGAAATGATTCGTCAGGCCGAGGAGCGCAGCCGTGAGCTGAAAAAGGCGGCCAACGACTACTGTGACGACGCTCTCAAGCGTACCGAAGAGGCCGTGGCCGAGGCCTATGACGAAATTAAAAAGTCCCGGGTTCGTTTCCGGGCTGCCGCCGGCGGAGTTCCCGTCGCCCCCACCAATCAGAGCCGGGTGTACGACGCCGAGGCCGACCAGGACTGAGGATAAACGCCAAAAGCACCGTGGAGTTCCACGGTGCTTTTTCTCTCTTTGCGGGGGAAGCCACCAGCATAGCTGGTCAAGGGCTGTTTTTTATAAGGAGTGAGCCGGATGGAAAACGAAAAATTGTATTATCAAGACCCCTTTTGCCGCAGCTTTGAGGCCCGGGTTACGGGCTGTGAGCCGGGAAAGGGGAACTTTCTTATCACCCTGGACCGCACCGCCTTCTACCCCGAGGGGGGAGGTCAGCCTGCCGACCACGGCACCCTGGATGGGGTGGCAGTGACCGACGTGCATGAGCGGGATGGGCAGATTTTCCACACCTGTACCGCCCCAGTGGAAGTGGGGCGGAGGGTGCAGGGGGAATTGGATTGGCCCAGGCGGTTTGCCCATATGCAGGCCCATTCGGGGGAGCACATAGTCAGCGGCATTATTCACCGGCTGTACGGCTATGACAACGTGGGCTTTCATATGGGGGCCGACTGCGTGACCATTGACTTTGACGGACCCCTCACCGAGGCGGATTTGGCCCGGGTTGAGGCTTTGGCCAACCAGTACATCTGGCAGGATGCGTCCCTGGAAGAGCTTTGGCCCGATGGGGAAGAGCTGGACAGGCTGGAGTATCGAAGCAAGAAGGCCCTCTGCGGAGAGGTGCGTATCATCCGCTTTCCCGGGGCTGATACCTGCGCCTGCTGCGGAACCCATGTGCTTCGGGCCGGGCAGGTGGGGCTTGTGAAGCTGTTAAGCGTTCAAACCTTTCGCTCGGGTGTGCGGATAGAAATGCTGGCGGGCGGGGCCGCCCTGGCGCATTTAAGTCTCCACAGGGAGCAGAACCGGGCGGTGGCCAAGGCTCTGTCGGTGAAGCCCCAGGAAACATTTGCCGCCGTGGGCCGCTTGCAGGAGGAGCTGGCAGGGGCCAAGGCCAGAGCCGCCGAGCTGGAGAATGGGGCCTTTGCCCGCCGGGCCGAGGAGCTGCGGGGGCAGGGGGATGTGCTTTTGTTTGAGGAGGGACTGACCCCTGACGGAGTGCGCCGATTGGCCGACGCTGTTGCGGCGGCCTGCGGCGGACGCTGTGCCATTTTTTCCGGGAAGGCCGGGGCCTATCAGTATGCCGTAGCCCTGCCGGGAGGGGATTTGCGGGGGTTTACCAAGCAAATGAATGAAACCCTGCATGGGCGGGGCGGAGGGAAGCCCCACTTCGTCCAGGGGGGCGTGGCCGCTACCCGGGCCGAAATTGAAGCTTTTTTTGAAAATAAGTAAAAAAGGGCCTGTTGCAAAATAAAAGTCTAAAAAATTAGGCTGCATAAAAAGTTACAGAGAACTTCATTTCAAGAAGTTCTCTGTAACTTTTTTAACAGATCAATTTTTGATTTTGGCCTAACATCTGCATTTTGCAACAGGCCCTTTTGATTAAAACAAATCCTTCTTTTTCAGGATGATGCCCACGATGACAATAAAGACCAGGGCAACCACGAGGGGGAACCACCAGAACTGGTCCAGCGGTAGGCCGGCTACGTTCATCCCATAGAACCCGAAAATGATGTTGGGCAGAGTCAACAGAATGGTCAGGCTGGTAAGCACCTTCATGATGACGTTTAAGTTGTTGGAAATGACGCTGGCAAAAGCGTCCATCATGCCAGAGATAATGGAGGAGTAGATATTGGCCATTTCGATGGCCTGGCGCACCTCGATGAGGACATCCTCCAGCAGGTCATGATCCTCTTCATAAAGGGTAACGATGCGGCCCCGGAGAATTTTTTCCAAGGTCACCTCGTTGGCCTTTAGGGAAGTGGAGAAGTAGACCAGTGACTTTTCAAGGTCCAGGAGCTGAATCAGCTCTTTATTCCGCTGGGATTTATAAAGCTGACGCTCCATATAGTTGTAAATTTTGTCAATCTGCTTCAAGTATTGCAGATACCGTTTGGCCACCTGAAGCAGGATATAGAGGATAAACTGGGTGCGCTTGCACGTATCGGCAAACTTGACAAGGCCGTCCTGGAAGTCCCGGATGACCGAGGACTCCTTCAAAGAGACCGTAATAATGTGCTTTTCGGTGATGATGATACCCATAGGCAGGGTGGAGTAGACCACGGCGTCTTCCTTCTCCACCGAGGGGACGTCAATGATGATGAGGGTCTGCCCATCCTCGGTATCGATACGGGAGCTTTCTTCCTCGTCCAGGGCGGCACGGAGGAAGCTGGGGTCCACCGCCAGGGTGGCGGCCACGGTGTTGAGTTCATCCTCGCTGGGGTAGGTCAGGTTGATCCAGCAACCTTCTTCGATGGCGTCCAGCTTGCGCATGGCTCCGCCAATTGTCTTATGGATGGTGAGCATAAAAAAACACGCCTTTCTTTGGCGTGAACACAATAAGACCCCTCTTCTCAGAGGCGTCCTTGGAGACACGCCGTATTTTGATAGGTTCTTCGACTTCCAGGGTCGCTATTCACGACGGTCTCACTCCTTTTTAAAATCAAGTCTGGAAAACTCGCATTTCTATTATAAGGGACAAGGTAAGGCTTTGCAAGAGGAAAAAGAAGATTTTCAAAAAAGAAACCGCCGCTGTCCGAGAACAGCGGCGGTAAAAGACGAAAAGGCTTATCGGTCGTGGCTGAAGATGCGCAAGATAGATTCGTAGGTGTCGTCTTCGGGGGTTTTGGCGGACTGCGCAGAGGTCTCCTCTGGCTGGGCGGGAGCCTCAGGCTCGGGAGCCGCTTCAGCCTTGGCCGGGGTGGTGGGCAGGGCACCGGCACCCTCTTCAAAGCCAGTGGCGATAACGGTGACCCGGATTTCGTCGTCCAGGCTTTCGTCAAAGGCGGCACCGAAGATGATAAGAGCGTCGGGATGGGCGGCCTGCTGCACCAGGTTAGCGGCAGTTTCCACTTCTTCCAGCCCAATGTCCATAGAGCCGGTGACATTGACCAGAACACCCCGGGCACCGTTGATAGAAGTTTCCAGTAGGGGGGAGGAAATGGCCATCTTGGCGGCTTCCTCGGCCTTGTTCTTTCCGGCGGCACGGCCCACGCCCATGTGGGCCATACCGGCATTTTTCATGACGGCGGAAACGTCGGCAAAGTCCAGGTTAATAAAGCCGGTGTTTTTAATCAGGTCGGAAATGGACTGGACAGCCTGACGCAGGACATCATCGGCAATTTCAAAGGCATTGGCAAAGGTAATTTTCTGGTCGGTGGCAAACTTGAGCCGCTCGTTGGGGATGATGACCAGAGAGTCCACACGGTTACGAAGCTCGGCAATACCGGCCTCGGCCTGAAGCTGACGGCGACGGCCCTCAAAGTTAAAGGGGCGGGTCACCACGCCGACGGTCAGACTGTCCTGCTCCTTGGCGATATCGGCCACGATGGGGGCAGCGCCCGTGCCGGTACCGCCGCCCATACCAGCCGTGATAAAGACCATGTCGGTTCCGGTCAAGGCACCGGAGATGGCAGAACGGCTTTCCTCGGCCGACTTGCGGCCCATTTCGGGGTCGGAGCCTGCGCCCTGTCCGCCGGTCAGTTTTTCGCCAATCTGAATTTTGTTGGTGGCACTGGAAATGGCGAGGGCCTGCTTGTCCGTATTGACAGCGACAAACTCCACACCCTGCATATTAGAGCGCACCATGCGGTTGACGACATTGTTGCCGCCGCCGCCTACGCCGATTACTTTAATGTTGACAACGCTGTCTGGTCCGGTATCCAATCCAAAGGCCATGTTGTGTTCCTCCTATGTAAAACGACAAACGAAGTGTTGTGGTCGAAAAGGTGAAGTCATATCTATATCTTGTACTATTCTATTCCACTTTTGCCCTCAGGTCAAGAGAAAAAGGTGGAAAATCCCGTCAAAGTCCAGAATTTTCAGGCTATGCGGCCCCCTCGCTTGGGATAAAATGAGCATCGCTCCGGGTCAGGTCGAGAAGCCCAGTTTCGTTTTCTTCCAGGTGGGTGACGGCATAGTCCAAAATTCGTACTTTGTAGTCAAAATCGCAGCTCATGGGAAGCTCCACCGTGAACCGGCCCCCATAGCCGAAGAGGATGGTACTGGCGGCCGAGAGGTCTAAAGAGGTCAGGTTTTGAAGCAGGTTTTCACTCTCCAGAGCACTCAGCAAACCGAGCAGCCCGTCCAGCTTGGTCTGGTCCTCCTGGGCGACGGCCAGAGAGGTGCCCACCGTGGGGGTGAGGGGGGTAAGACCGGTAATGGGAGCGGCCTTGGTGCGCAGGTTGTCACCGCCCAGCTCCAAAAGCTTGCCACGGGAATCCAGAAGCAGCCAGCCCTCCGGGCCGGTGATGGAGGCGGCGGGCTGACTTTCCACCACCTGAATTTTAAAAGAAGAGGGGAAGGAGCGGCGGAAGGAGACAGAGCGGATATAGGGCAGTTCGGAATAAATCCGCTTGGCCATCCTGTTTTTGTTGAGCTGGAAAAGGTTGTCCCCCGGCTTGACCTGGGCAGCGGCAATGATTTCTTCGGCACTGTAACGGCTTTGGCCGGTGACTGTGATGGTGTCCACCCGGAAAAAGACGATGCTGCCCACCACCACGGCGGCTATAATCAGCAAAAAGGACAGCAACGCATAGAGGAAGCCGAAGCGTCCCCTATTGCGTCGCCGTCCTCGTTTTTTCTTTCGTGCCGCCATGTCAGTTCTCCTTTAAGCAGAGCTTCTGTGTCTGTGATTGCTGTTTCTGAAATGCTCTAATGCCTTTCGATGCTTGCGCCCAATTGTTTGAGGGCAACGTCCAAATTGAAGTACCCCCGGTCCATATGTTCCAGCCCCTCGATGGTGCTTATCCCCTCGGCCCCCAGAGCAGCCACCACCAGGGCGGCCCCGCCCCGCAGGTCATGGGCCCGCACATGGGCGCCGTGGAGACGCTCCACCCCGGACAGGATGGCCACCTGGCCCTCCGTGCGGATGATGGCCCCCATGCGGGTCAGCTCATCCACATGGCGGAACCGGCTGGAAAAAATGGTTTCCACAAACAGGGTGGTTCCTCGTGCGGTACACAGGGCGGCCATCAAAG
>CAZHWK010000101.1:0-6770 GCA_964536405.1 uncultured Oscillospiraceae bacterium | reverse complement strand
TGCCACGGTTTTTTCTTTGGGCCGCCGTTTCTTTTTTGCCAAGCACAAAAAAGAAATGGTGGACGCTTGGCCGGCGGCCGGCCATCGTTTCTCGCCCCTCGCAAGGGGCGAAACTCCCTCTCCAGTAGCGGGGCCGCCACACGTCCCTCGCCGTCCTCAGACGGCGAACCTCCCCCCTGCCGTGGGTCACGGCAAATTCCCACGCCCCTGCGAAGGGGCGCAACCGAAAGGAGCGACCATGAAACGATATTCCTGCGGCCTGCTGGCCGCCCTGATGCTGCTCAGTACCGTCGCCCTGGCCGCCCCGGAAAAGCCGGAGAGCGGCTTTGTGGCCGATGAGGCAGGGGTGCTATTCAGCGAAACCATCGCCTACATCAATGAACAAAACGAAACCCTTTTTACCAACACCGGGGCCATCATCGCCGTTGCCACGGTGAAGAACACCGAGGGCAAGAATATCAGTGATTACACCTACAAACTCTTCAACGATTGGGGTGTAGGGGACCGGGATGCCTCCAACGGCCTTTTGATTTTGCTGGATATAGAAGGGGACAATTATTTTGCCGCCCCCGGCAAGAATATCACCAAGGCTTTGACCGAAAAGAAAATCGGGGACATACTTTATGATTATCTGGAAACCGACTTTGCGGCCAAAGATTACGATGCCGGGGTAAAGAAGGTGTACAACGCCTTTTATGACTGGTATGAGGGCTACTATGCCGCCCCTGAGAAGGAAATGATGTACCCCACGGCCCAGAATGACAGTATTTGGGCCACGGTGGGTGCCATGTGGAGCTTTTTTGCCGTGGTGGGTCTGGTCATTTTGGTGGTCATGCTGGATGGCATGCGCTGGCGGAGGTATCGCCGGCGGTACTTGATGCCCGGTATGCCCCCTCCCCGGGTCATTTACACTCCCTTCCTGTGGGGGCGGCCCCGGTATCATCACCACCATCATCATGACGACCACCGCAGACCCCCTCGCCCTCCCATGGGCGGCGGTGGCTTTGGCGGTCCCGGCTTTGGCGGCGGCGTGAGCCGTGGAGGTGGGGCCGGTCGTTCCTCCCGCCCCTCGGGGGGCGGGTTCAGCCGTGGCGGAGGTTCCTTCCGTGGCGGCGGCTTTGGCGGCGGTATGAGCCGTGGGGGCGGGGCAGGACGGAGATAAGAAACTAGGATGCAGAAAGGGCCTGTTGCAGATGCAACAGGCCCTTTTTTATCATGTGCTTTATCCTTTAAAGAGGGTATACTGCGGATACTCATTTGAATAATGGGCTTGGATGGCCTTGGCCTTCTTTTCACTGATTGGCTCTGCATCTTCAGTAAATTCAGCGTTCTGTGTGGAGTAAAACCAAGGGGTTTCGGCAGTTTCTGTGTTTTCCAGATAGAGTACCGCTTCTTTCAGGGTTAGCTCGGTTCCTGCATAGGTATAGTAGGCATGGCCCCAATAGAAGGCCCCACTTGACCACTGATTGGCGATAGAACCGTCTTCACAGAGATAGTAGCGGCTACGGTTCCAGCCATTTAGAATTTGAACAGCTGCGCCATCTGAGAGTGTGTAGATATTGTAAATAACGCCGTCGGTATTGGCCCCGAATATCAGCTCCTCCACGCCGTTACCGTCCAAATCCTGAACCAGCCAGCCGGGGGTTTCATAGTCATTGTGTGCTGCAAGGACGTAGCTAAAGGAACTTGAAACATCCTCTGACTGGGTTTGCCGTGCGAGAGTTACCTCGTGAATGAGCGTATCATAGGCGGGATAGCCGGTATACTCTTTCATGGGTGGTGTGTTTTCCTTCATAGGCTCAGCTATCATTTCAGCCTCCGGGAGAGGGGAACTGCCAGCTGGACTGGTCTTTTTTTGCTGGGTAAGAAAGGAGAATACCACGACTAGGCAGACTCCCACCGCAACTACCGTGCCCCAGAGGGCGGGCTTTCGATAGGCGTGACTAGGAGCACCTGGCTTGTGCTTAGAAAACATGTGTATCCCTCCTTGAACTCAGTCTACTACAGGGGAAGGATAATGTCAATGGAGGGGCTTAGTTTCAGGAGAAGTGAAGGGTCGGTGCACCCACTTCATGGTGGGGAAGGATTGGCGCAGGGCTTCGTCGGGCCAGGCCTTGTCCAGATAAAGCTGAAGGGGGGAGTGGGCGGCCACCTCCTCCCGCCGCTGGGCCTGGCGATAGAGGGCGGCGGCCGAAAGAAGGCCGTCCCCCACCAGAAGAAGGGCAAGTACCAGTGCCACCGCCGTGTGGGCCCAGCGGGCGGGAAAGGCCCAAAGACTGCGAAATCGGGGCCAAACCCACTGCCAAAAGCACAGGCCCAGCACCCCCCAAAACAGGGCAAAGGGCAGGTTGACCCGCCCGTTCAGATGAAAGCGAAAGTGGCGGTAATCCCAGAAAATAGCCCCAAACAGCCCCTCCTGGCCCCAGGACCAGAGGTATTCCACCGCCGTGCCAAGGATGGCGGCAAGGGCGAAGGCGGCGGGCTTGGACCAGTGCTTCACCCGAGGCCACACCAGGGCCAGAACCACTGCCCCCGTCCCATAGACCGGGGCGAAAGGGCCGTACAGAAGGCCCTGCCGGTTCTGGACATAACCCAGGCTGTATAAACTTTCCAGACTTTCCAATAGGAAACCCGCCAGGGAGCCGAGGGTGAACAGCCACACCAGCCGCCAGAGCAGGGTCATGTGAGTTTCTTGTTTCATGGCTCTAGTTTGTGCGCACATTGCATTTTCATGCCGCAGATGGTATAATTCCAGTAACCCCCAGACAGAGAGGAGTTTTTATATGTTTTTTGATAGAATTGCATCCAAGCAAAGGGCGAAGGAAATTATCCGCACGGCCCGTCCAAGCCCTATTCTGGTGACCTTAGTTTTCACCTTGCTGACCCCCGGGATTGCCAACCTGGTGGGGATGTTGGCAATCAATCCTTTTTCCCAGGCCATGACCTATATTATGCAGGGCTATGACCCACTGGATGTTTATGGGGTGGTATTTGGGGGCGGTGGGGCTATGGTATCCACCTTTGTTTCCATTTTGATCGGCCTTTACACAACCATCGTCTTCTTCGGCTTTACCGGCTATCTGCTGCGTCTTTCCCGTCGGGAGGAAGGAAGCTTTGGCAATCTGATTTCGGGCTTCAATATGGCGGTGAAGGTGGTTTTGTTGGATTTAGTCAGCTCCCTGTTCATCGCTCTATGGTGTTTGCTGTTCATTATCCCGGGCATCATTGCGGCCTACCGTTACTCCCAGGCCATCTACATTCTGCTGGACAACCCGGACATTGGGGTGATGGAGGCTCTGCGCCGCAGTAAAATCCTGATGTTGGGACAGAAGGGGAACCTCTTTTTCCTGCAGCTTACCTTCGTTGGCTGGACCATGCTGGCCGGTGGTGTGGCGTCGGTGGCCGCCGTTTTGGCAGGGTATCCTGGCACCGTGGCAGGTGTGTGGGTACAGAGCATTGTCGTTGGTATCTTTGGCCTGTGGCTGACGCCCTACATGGGCATTGTCACTGCCGACTTCTATAACAATCTGATTGGCTGGACTGAAGGGACTAATACTGCGGGCGGTTACCGGGGGCCGGAGCTGGAATTTTGATGGAAACGTATTGGGTGTATTCCACCGACCTGGGCCCCATCACCATCGCCTGCGAGGGGGAAGGGGTAACCGCTCTTCGCTTCGGGGAGCGGCCCATGGGGCAGCGGATGGAAACCGAGCTGGGCCGCCGTGCCTTTGACCAGTTGCAGGAATATCTGGCCGGACAGCGGCGGGACTTTGATTTGCCCCTGTGCCCGAAGGGCACCGAGTTCCAGCGAAAAGTGTGGCGAGCCCTGGGGGCCATTCCCTATGGGCAGATTAGAACCTACGGGGAGGTGGCCGCCCAGGTGGGCAAACCCAAGGCCTGCCGGGCGGTGGGCATGGCCAACAACCGCAATCCCATCGCTATCGTGGTGCCCTGCCACCGGGTGGTGGGGGCCAACGGTACCCTGACCGGCTATGCCGGGGGGCTGGACATCAAGGCCAAGCTGCTGGAATTGGAAGGAAATTAAAAAGGAAGTCCTGTCAAAAGACAGGACTTCCTTTTTATGTATGGGGTCAGTAAGGGGAAAGGGCCAGCCGCTCCCACAAAATGGGCAGGATGTCCGGGTCGGTCCAGTCCACCGGCCCCTGGAGCAGGACGGCGGTTTTCCCCTGCCGGAGGGCCAGGGTGGAACTGGGATGGGGGGAATATTCATTAGGCTCATCCACAAACAGCCAGCTTTCGTCAAACCCCAGGGATACGGGGGTATAGGTGGAGGAAAAAGTGGGGTCAAAGCCTACGGCACCAGGGAGAAATGGGTGAAAGAAGTGTTCGGGCTGCACACTGGTTTGAAGCTGAAGGGCCACCCAGCGGGCCAGCCCTTCGGTGGCGCAGGTATAGCGGGTGGTTTTGAGGTTAAGGCTGTCATGCTCTCCATCGGGGCGGTAAAAACGAACCAGTTCCCAGGAAGAGTGGTACCGGGCCAGGGGGGTGGCGGTCTGCTCGGCCTCAAACAGATAAACGGCATCCAGGCCAACATCTTGGGCCATGACCACCGGGAAGGTGTGGGCCTGCTCCACCGTGATGGGTTGGGTATCCCGATAGAGGGGGACAAGGTTGCATAGCATGCTGATTGTGCAGTAGATGGGGATGCAATACCGCATCAGAAGCTCTACCCATCCCCAGAATAGAATCTGCCGATGCCCTCTTTGGGGGATGGCTTCCCCGGTTTCCGAGGCATGCCGGGCCCACTGCCACAGTTGAAGGTTTTGTATGCTTTGCCAAGCAAAAAGGAGAAGAAAAAACAGTATTGCGGGCAAAGAAAGGAAACTGAGCCAGCTTCGCAGAGGGGCCAAGGTCCATGTGGCAGTTCCATAGGGTCTGAACACCCCCATCCAGAGGAAAAAGCCCAGAAGGGCGGCCAAAATGACCAGTGACAACGCAAAGCCCCACAGACTTCGTGTCAGGTAGAATTTCTTAAACCGCTCCAGTTCCATGTCCTGGTCGGTCTGAATGGGGGCCGGTTTTTCCCCCGGCTGAGAAACAAAAAGGTGAATGCCGTTGATGTCCCCCACTCGGGTCCAGCCTGCCTGCTGGCAAAGGGCCAGGTAATCCCGGTTGGGGGAGGAACTGGTGTCATAGAGGTCAGTGCAGCAGCACACCGGGGGGCCATCCTGACGCAACAGCTTAATGCGCTGAAAAAACGTTCCGAATTTTTCCGGCCGCCAGCCCTCCTGACACCGCTCATTGAGCCAGTCCTCGGCCGCCTTATAGTCCGGGGCGGTGTAGGGGAAGAAAACCCATTTTTTCTCTTGGCTCATGTGATACCCACCTCCTCAAATAGCTTGGCCCCGTCGTCCACCTGACGGCGCAGACGGGCATATTCCTCGGTTAAAATCCGCTCTCCCTCGGGGGACAGGCGGTAATATTTCCGCCCCTCCTCCTCCCGGGTGAGGGTGATAAGGCCGTCCCCCTCGAACCGGGCCAGCAGGGCATACAGTGTTCCCGCCCCGATGGTCACCCGGCCCTGGGTGAGCTGGGCGGCGTACTGCATGACCCCATAGCCGTGCCGTTCCTCCAACAGGGAGAGGAGGACATAGTACATCTGCTCGGTGAGGGTATCTAGTTTTTTGCGGGCCATGCCGTCCTCCTCCTTCCTGTATCGAATATCGTTATACCTGCATTGTATAGTGATATTCGATATATGTCAAGAAAAAACTGACAAACGGTTAACCCCTTGGGGCTCAAAGGCTCTACGCTGTGTTTGTTGCAAGAACGGGATAAGTTTGCTATTATAAAATCCGAGGTGAAGCCGATGGATATGAACAAAACCGGGCAGTTGATTGCGGCCCGACGGCGGGAGAAGGGCATGACCCAGCGGGAGCTGGCCCAAGCCTTGCATATTTCTGACCGCACGGTGAGCAAGTGGGAGCGGGGGGCGGGCTTTCCCGATGTGTCCCTGCTGGAACCACTGGCATCAGCACTGGAGTTGCATGTACTGGATTTGCTTCGGGGGAGCCTGCCCAGGAGCAGGATGTGGAAACCGCCTTGAAGGAGACCCTGGAGGCGGTTCGCCAGCAACGCCGCCAGGCCCGGAAGCAGCTATGGAAGGACTGCGTGCCCATCGCTATTATTTTAATGCTGATGGGGGCCTTTTGGCTGGCCTGTCGCCCGCCCACCACCGACATAGACCACACCGTAACCGCCGGGGTTTATCAAAATGGGGTGCTGGTGGACTATACCACGGTGGAAATACAGGGGGAGGTCAGTTTGAATGTGCTTAACGGCAAACGGAGTTACTGGGGGCGGTTTGCCATCGAATGTGTGGAGTGGACCACATGAGCGGGGGCAGTAACCGGACTGAATTTAGAGAAAAATTCCTATTCTGGCCTTATCTATGTCCCTGTGCCTGGGCCTGGGCATCTGAACAATGCTTTGCACGATATCAATACTATCTGCTCCTATGACATGAGAGAGTTTGCGTTTACCTTGGAGGGGGAGTATACGGAGGATTGGGTGATTTTAGCCACCTCGCCCCAGATGTATCTGGATTACTGTGCCCAGTTTGAGGGGGCTCCGCCGCTGGGAGTGAATTCCGCCGCCTGAGGGGGGCGGGAAACGTGTTGTGTCCCACGGCAGGGGAGTTTTGCTGTCTGCGGACAGCAGGGACGTGCCGGGGTTGCCCCGGCGGGCAAAAGGAATTTCGACCCCTGCGGGGGTCGAGGAGCGATGGCCGGCCGCCGGCCAAGCGTCCA
>CAZHWK010000100.1:0-6771 GCA_964536405.1 uncultured Oscillospiraceae bacterium | reverse complement strand
ATACTGGATTTACCGGAATCTTTGACGGAGATAACCATACTATTACCCTGCACAACAACCAACGGCAGCCTTTGTTCGGCGCCACCAGTGGTACAATTAGAAATCTGAATATCAAGGGAGAGGCCTGTGCCTATGTTCCGGCAGGTGTGGCATATAGTACAGCAGGAGGTACTTTTGAAAATTGTACTGTAGAGGCAAAGTTGTACGATGCCTATGCGGGAATTGTGTACTATACATACAAGGGCTCCATTATTACTGATTGCACCATCAAGGCTGGAAGTATCATTGAAAATGACAACGCTGCGGCAGGGATTGTTGCCATCACCACCAGTAGCGGCACAAACACAATTACCAATTGCACCGTGGAGGACGGTGTTCGTATTAAGGGCACCGGAAATCTCGTTAGCTTTATTGGCGGTGTGGCCGGTATTTTGGCCGATGGTACAGCGAATATCTCCAAGTGCTACTCCGGGGCTGATTTGACCGCTACTGCAGCAGATGCTTATGTAGGCGGCATAGTCGGGCATGGAAACTCAATGGGCAATACGACAATTACTTCCTGTGGGGCCACGGGTACGCTGACCCTTCTTGAAAGCGGTACGGTTGGAGGCCTGGCCGGCACAGCAAATGAGTCAGGAGGCAATAACGCAAAAGTATTCCTTACAAACTCCTATTTTTATGGGAGCATCCACGGAGAGCCCCAGAAAATTGGTGGTCTTGTTGGGAATGAAGTGCGGGCAAATGTTTTGGATGGCTATTATTGTTTGACAGATGGCAAGGAAGCAAATGTTGAGAACAATGGAGCAGAAAAGCTTGCTGCTTCGGATTTTGCAAGCGGTAAGGTTGCCTATCTGCTGGATGGCGGTGAGGGCAGCCACAGCAATATCTGGACCCAGAACACCGAAAAAGGCCGCCCGGCTATTGGCAGTCCTACGTATTATCCTGTGACCCTATCGGTCACCGGAAACGGTGCCATTTCCATTGATGGAAAAACCGCAGAAATCTATCAGGGCAAGGGTCACACTGTTACGGTGTCCGCTACGCCCGACATATACAAAAATGAGCAGTACGGTCCCCAATATGCCTATGTGCTGGTCAGCTTGACGGCAAATGGGGCCGATTGCAAAGAAGCCTCTTCTTTTACCATGCCGGATGGCAACGCCGAGGTTGTGGCCGTTTTCGAGCGTCAGCAGGTTGGATTTAATGCAAAACCGACCCCCGATGAAAAACCGGTCGGTCCCGTGACGCCCGGAGATGGCGAAGATGCAGGGACTGGCGAAGGCCCCGGGGAGGGTGCTGGCAATGGCACTGGCGAGGGAGAAGGGTTCGGCCAGGGGGAGAACCCGGGAGAAGGTGTGACTGACAACGCCGGAACCGGTGAAAGCGGCGATCCCACCGGCCCGGTCGTTCCTGATGCTAACCAGCAGGCCCCCACCGACCAGAGCGAGGCTCCGCAGATCGTTCCCGTTATGCCTGTGATTACCGAGCCTTTGGAGGAAAAAGAGGAGGAGTCTGAGCAAGAACAGGAACAGCTTCCCGAGCCTCCCGCCCCCTCGGAGCAGCCCGTGGAGGATGATAACCTTTTGGAGAATGAGGCAGAGATAACCGAGACGACACAGAAAAATATTGTTCCCGCTGTCGCCCTCGTTGCAACGGTTTCGACGGTAGCTGCAGGCAGCTTTGTATTCCTTCGCAAGAAAGTGTAATCCATCGAATAAACGCTTTTTAAGCAGATAACCAAACTTGTGGTATAAACTGGGCGTATATACGCCCAGTTTATACCATGTTTGAAAAGAAGAGGTGGGGCACGTTGCATACACGAAAAGCCACGGTGCCGCAAACCGATATTTCGGAATCTCTGGCAATACTATTAAACTTGCTGGCATAAACTGCTCATAAAATTAGGAGGAAAAAAGATGAAACAGATAAAAACGAAGGCACTTTCGCTGCTTCTGGCATTGACACTGATGTTTAGTCTGTCCGCCCCAGCTTTTGCAGCCGTGTCGGATGACGCACTGGCCGATGCCATTGCCGACACAGCCCAATATATGTATAAGATTGTCAAGAGCCCCCAGGTTGGCTCTGTGGGCGGCGAATGGGCCGTGCTGGGGCTGGCCCGCAGCGGCTATGCGGTTCCGGTGGAGTACTACCAGGACTATTACGCCACGGTGGAAGAATATGTAAAGGCTTGCAACGGCCAGCTTCACAACAAGAAGTACACAGAGTATTCCCGCCTGATTGTGGCCCTCTCCGCCATTGGCAAAGACGCCCGGAATGTGGCGGGCTACGACTTGACCAAGGCTCTGGGCGACTACGACAAAACCATCTGGCAGGGCCTGAACGGTCCCATTTGGGCCTTGATTGCCCTGGATTCCCGGGAATATCCCATGCCCCAAAACCCGGAGGCCAAGACCCAGGCCACCCGGCAGATGTATATTGACCGCATTTTGGACTGTCAGCTTTCGGACGGTGGCTGGAGCCTGTTTGGCGGAACGGCGGCAGCCTCCTCGGGGGATGGAGTTTCCGACCCGGACATTACCGGGATGGCCCTGCAAGCCCTGGCCAAGTACCAAGACCAGCCCGCAGTGAAGAAGGCCAGCGAGGAAGCCCTGGCCTGCATGAGCAAAAAACAAAATGAGAGTGCCGGATATTCCTCCTGGGGCACCACCAACTCCGAAAGCTGCGTGCAGATGATTGCAGCCCTGTGTGAGCTTGGCATCCCGCAGGACGATAAGCGTTTCGTAAAAAATGGCAAGACCATGCTGGACAATCTCATGACGTTTTATGTGCCCGGCAACGGCTTCCTTCACACTGCCGATGGCTCGGGCAGCAACCAAATGGCATCTGAGCAGGGCTTTTACGGCCTTATTGCAGCCCAGCGTGCCCGGGACAACCGCAACAGCCTGTACCGGATGGGGGATGCGCCCACCATTCCGGCGGGTGAGGGCGGTCTGAAGAAGGGCCAGGGCCTGGAGGGCAAGCATGCCGATGTAAGGGCTGTGGCGATTACCGCACCTGGCACCACCTTCTCAGATATCCTGTTCTCGAATCATATTACGGCCATTGAGGGGCTGGCCTCCCGGGGTATCATCACCGGAAAGGACAGTGGTCTGTTTGAGCCGGAGGCTAACATGACCCGGGCGGAATTTGCGGCTATTGTGGTGCGTGGGCTGGGGCTGAGTCCCAAGGCAACCGATACCTTTGCCGATGTGACGGCGGACCAGTGGTATGCCCCTTCTGTTGGAACGGCCTCTACCTATGGGTTGATTACCGGCATAGGGGACGGAACGTTTAACCCCACCGGTACCATCACCCGGCAGGAGGCGGCCCTTATGGTGGCCCGGGCCGCCAAGCTTTGTGGTATGGACACCGGCCTGGACACCGGCGCTGTCCGGGATGTGCTGGCCCAGTTTTCCGATTATGTGACCACGGCGGAATGGGCCCGGGAAGGGCTGGCCTTTTGCTACCAGGAGGGAATTTTGGATGCCGCTGCGCTGGAGATTAACGCTACGGCCGCCATTACCCGGGGTGAGATTGCCCAGATGCTTTTCAATCTGTTGGGTGCCGCCAACCTGCTATAAAACGGAAAGGATGGTCATGCTATGAACATCAGTTGGTTTAAAGACCCGGAAAATGTTGCTTACTGTAAGGAGGATGAGGTTATCCCCCGTTTGGCACGTGAGCTGGGAATTCAAGATCTGGCCCAGCGGGTGGAAACATTTCGGGCCGCCCCCACGGCGGAAGGAATGAGCATCAAGGGGCTGAAGCGTACTACACTCAAACTCATGGTGCCCAATCTGACATTCCCCGAGCCCATTGATATGGGGGACAATGTGTGGATTTATATGGGTGCTCTGTGCCCTGCCTATTGCCTATATACCCCCTGGACAGAGGAGGAGCAAGGGTGAAAGGAACAAAAGGGAAACTCATTGGTATTCTGTCCGTCCTGGTGATTTTGGCGGCCGCCTTCTGGTATGGAGGCGGTGCGCCCGGCTTGCAGGGATGGAGTGTAGGGCAGCGCCCAACGCCTCAGGTGCAGGAGACTCCGCCTTCGGTGACCGAGACGGCGGCCGCAACCCCCAGCCCAATGTCCACTGCGCCAGAAAACCCGGAAGACACACAGGCACCTGCACTGCCCTCTGCGGTTGAAACACCGGCTCCCAGCCAAACACCTGCGCCCAGCGAACCGCCGGCAAGTGGGCTTGAAAGTCGGCCCGGCGGGCTGGAGGGCGGTATGACTGCCCAGGAGAAAATTGATGCCGCCGCCAAAATTGCCGGTGGCTCCTCGGCAGGGGTGGAAAAGGGAAGTGCGGAGTATTCCACATCCCAGGGCATGGTGCTTGACCCCAGCACAGGAAAGGATAAATACCTCACCGACCCGGTGCCCGAGGGGAAACCTCTGCCCGTAGAGCCTGAGGATGCGGCTATTTCCGACACGGCCTATACCTGTACCCTGTCTATCTCCTGCGCCACCATTTTAAACAACATAGACTGGTTGGATCCGGAAAAGGTGGAGCTGGTGCCTGAAGACGGCTGGATTTTAAAGCCCACCACCGTTACGTTTTACGAGGGGGAGAGCGTGTTCAATGTCCTCCAGCGTACCTGCAAGCAAAAGAAAATACATATGGAGTTTGAAAATACCCCCATGTATAACTCTGCCTACATTGAGGGTATCAACAACCTGTATGAATTTGACTGCGGCGAGCTCTCGGGTTGGATGTACAAGGTCAACGAGTGGTTTCCCAACTACGGCTGCTCCCGCTATCAACTCAAGGACGGCGACATTGTGAATTGGGAGTACACCTGTGATTTGGGTGTGGATGTGGGCGGCTTTTACTCCACGGGGGGATAAATGAAATTTGTAATGTCATACAGTGGCGGGAAGGACAGTATGCTGGCTCTTCACCACATGACAGCGGAGGGGCATATACCGGTGGCCCTGCTGGTGGCCTTTCGGCAGGAGGCGGGGCGGTCGTGGATACACGGAATGGAGCCTCAAATGTTGGAAGCCGTCTCACAGTCGCTTGGCATTCCCCTTTGGCGGTGTGATGTCGCCGGGGAGACCTATGGGGAGGATATGGAACGGCATCTGTGTCGGGCGCAAACCATGGGAGCGGAGGCCTGTGTCTTTGGCGACATCGACATAGAGGACCATCGCCTCTGGGATGAGGCCCGGTGTGAGGCCGTTGGACTGAAGGCGATTCTGCCCCTCTGGGGTCGGAATCGGGAGGAAAATGTGCTGGAGGCCATTGACCTTGGGTACCGCTGTCTTATCAAGTGCGTGCAAAACGCCCTGGTGCCGGAACACTTTTTGGGACAGGCCTTAAGCCGGCCCCTGCTGGAGCAGATGCGCCCGCTTGGAATTGATTTGTGCGGGGAAAACGGCGAGTATCATACGCTGGTGGTGGACGGGCCGCTGTTCCGCCAGCCGGTGGAGGTGGAGAACCGTGGCACGGTTCGCTTGGGCCACAACACGGTTGCCGACCTTGTGATACGGCAGGCCTAGGCCTCCCGGCCTGTTATCCTGTGCTTGAAAAAAAGGGCTTTGCCCGGAGTATGAAGGTGGGATGCTTTATCCAACATCGAGATTCCTTTTCCAGCTATCATCCGCTGATTAATTTTCTATATTTCACACTGGTGCTTTTGTGTACCATGTGCTTTATGCATCCGGTCAGCCTGCTCATCTCCCTTGGCTGTGCGCTGAGCTACAACATCTATCTTACGGGGAAAAAGGGCGTGCGCATGGCCCTTGCGTTTATGTTGCCCATGATGCTTCTGGCAGCCCTTGTCAATCCTGCCTTTAACCACGAGGGCGGCACCCTGCTGACCTATCTGCCCTCCGGCAATCCCCTGACCTTAGAGAGTATCGTCTATGGGTTTGCCGCCGCTGTCATGCTGGCGAGTGTTATTCTATGGTTTGCCTGTTATACCGAGGTCATGACCTCGGACAAATTCGTCTACCTTTTCGGCAGGATTATTCCCGCACTCTCCCTCGTGCTCTCCATGACACTGCGCTTTGTGCCAAAATTCAAGGCCCAGTTTCAGGTGGTTTGTGAAGCCCAGCAGTGTGTGGGCCGGGATTTGTCGGACGGCGGCATTTTACAGCGGACCAAAAATGCCATAACCATTTTTTCCATTATGATTACCTGGTGTTTGGAAAATGCCATTGAAACGGCTGACAGCATGAAAAGCCGGGGCTACGGACTGCCGGGACGCACCGCATTTTCCATCTACCGCTTTGACGACCGGGACAAGGCAGCACTAAGTTGGCTGGGACTCTGCGGCTTTTTCATCCTCTCCGGCTGGCTGGCTGGTGGTTTCTATTGGCGTTATTACCCCACCATGAAGGGGGGGGTGATCAACCCATTGACGGTGTGCTTTCAGCTATCCTATCTGGCACTCTGTCTCACACCGGTATTCCTCAATCTGGCTGCTGATCGGAAGTGGCGCACCATCTCGGAAGGAGGGCTGACATGAATACATTTGAAATAAAAGGGCTGAGCTTTTCCTATCCCGAGCAGGAGAAGCGCACCCTGGAGACCCTCCACCTGACGGTGCGGCAAGGGGATTTTCTGGTGCTCTGCGGCCCATCAGGCTGCGGGAAAAGCACCCTTTTGCGCCAACTGAAAACCGTGCTGGCTCCCCATGGGATGCGAAGCGGCGAAATCCTGTTTGAGGGTCAGCCCCTGGAAAGTCTGGACCAGCGCACCCAGTCACAGAAAATCGGTTTTGTGCTCCAAAGTCCGGAAAATCAGATTGTCACCGACAAGG
>CAZHWK010000099.1:0-6790 GCA_964536405.1 uncultured Oscillospiraceae bacterium | reverse complement strand
TCGGGGTGATAACCTCTCCGACTTCGCAAAAATTTGCCCTTGCCCGTTGGGCAATCCCAAATTTTCGCATTCGCTCCGAGGTCTATCCCCCCGGCGTGCCTATCCTCCGCACTTCTTCCTATCCTTCGCACTTCGTTTCGTTAAAATCTTAACAATTATTTAGACCCCATCTATGGCCAGTTAAGAAACCTGTGGTAAACTGGGCATACTGGCAGCAAAGGGGGGAAGGGGCATGATTGTCACCATCGGACGAAAATACGGCAGCGGCGGTCTGGAAATCGGGCAGCAGCTTGCCCATCGCCTGGGTGTCCCCTTTTACCATGCCGACCAGCTGAATACTCCCGAGGCCGAACGCTTTGAGGCCATTCGTACCATGGCCGCCCAGGGCCCCTGTGTCATTGTGGGCTTCTGTGCCGACCATGTGCTGGAGGGGACCCCCGGCCTGATTCGGGTTTTCATCCACAGCGACATGGCCCACCGGGTGGCTCGTATCACCACCCAGTACGGCCTTCCCGCTGACCAGGCCGACCGTGAGGCCCTTCGCCAGGACCGGGAACGTGCCCTGCGCTATGGCTTTCACACCAAGGGAAAGTGGGCCGACTTGTCCCGCTATGACCTGACGGTGGACAGCGGCCCCCTGGGGATTTCGGGCACGGTGGAGCTACTCAGCCAGTTTGTGGCCCTCAAGGTCATGCGCCGCCGCCCGGGCAGCGAGGCCAAGTCCCGCTAACCCCCTTTGCCCTTGCTCTGGGCATTTCATCTGGAAAGGAGCTTCCTATGCTGGAACAACTGGTGGAAATTATTCTGGACATCCTCATCCCCATCTGTGAACTCATGGGCATTTTCGTGGTCGCCGTGTCGGCTCTGGCCGCCTTTTGGGTCTATTTGAAAACCCTGTTCACCCACACCCCCAGCGATGTGAAGTTCCGCCTGGCCAACGGCCTGGCCCTCAGCCTGGAGTTCAAGATGGCGGCCGAAATCCTGAAAACCGTCCTGGTTCGGGACACCAAGGAGCTTTTGGTCCTGGGTGCCGTCATCATCCTGCGTGCGCTGTTATCATTTCTCATTCATTTTGAAATGAAGCAGATAGATGTTCCACACACACACTAATTGGAGGTAGAACAACATGAATTTCAAGAAACTGTCGCTCACTGCTCTGTCCCTGACCCTGGCACTCGGCCTGCTGGCCGGTTGCGGTGGCAAGCCCACCGCCGTGGTTGGCGGCGGGAGCGAGCCCACCCCCACCCCCGAAGCCACTCCCGACGTGGTGGCCCCCGCTGACGGCACCGCTCTGAAGACCGGCCTGTCCATGGTCACCAGCGTGTCCAAGAGCAAGGATGCCGCCGCCGATGCCGAGGGTCAGGCCCAGGCCAACATCGCCCTGGTGGCCGTGGCCGTGGACGACGAGGGTGTCATTCAGTCCTGCGTCATCGACGCCATCCAGTCCAAGATTAACTTCACCAATGCCGGTGCCATCACCACCGACCTGACCGCCCCCGTCCTGTCCAAGAACGAGCTGGGCGACGACTATGGTATGCGTAAGGCCTCCTCCATCTCCAAGGAGTGGAACGAGCAGGTTGCCGCCCTCAGCGAGTACGCCGTGGGCAAGACCGTGGCCGACCTCAAGGGCATTGCCGTCAACGAGAACGGTGCTCCCACCGATGCCGACCTGTCCGCTTCCATGACCCTGGCCCTGGCCGACTTCGTGGACGGCATTGAGGCCGCCGTGAATGCCGCCGAGCACCGTGGTGCCATGGCGGGCGACAAGCTGGCTCTGACCACCTCCACCCACACCTCCAAGAGCAAGGATGCCACCGCCGACAAGGAAGGTCTGGCCCAGGCTTACGCTACCGTGGGCGTGGTCACCCTGAACGGCGAGACCATTACCAGCCTGTACATCGACTCTGTCCAGGCCAACGTGAACTTCAATGCCCAGGGCATCATCACCACCGACACCGCCGCCACTCAGCCCTCCAAGAACGAGCTGGGCGATGACTACGGTATGCGTGGCTCCTCCTCCATCGGCAAGGAGTGGAACGAGCAGGCTGCCGCTTTCTGTGCCTATGCCACCGGCAAGACCGTGGGCGACATCACTGGTCTGGCCGTCACCGAGAAGGGTGCTCCCGCTGATGCCGACCTGGCCGCCAGCGTCACCGTGGGCATCGGCTCCTTCCAGACCCTGGTTGAAAAGGCCCTCTAATTCATTGCAAACTCCGGGGAGGGGCCATTTCTTGGCCCCTCCCTATTCCAAGCTATTTCCCCCGGCCATTCTATGGCCCAACCGATTTCTATCCCATTCCAAACAGCAGGCAGAAAGGAGAATGGACTTGAAAAAGCGTATCCTGCCCCTGTTGCTGGCCCTTCTTCTTTTGGCCGGCTGTGGGGCCGGGCAGACCGCCGCCCCCAACTCCCCCAAGCGATATGAGGCCAGCTACCTCACCCTCTTTGACACGGTGACCACCATTGTGGGCTATTCGGACAGGGAGGAGGACTTTCGTGCCGCCGCCCAGGCCATCCATGATGACATGCTCACCTACCACCAGTTCTACGACATTTATAACGACTATGAGGGCCTGAACAATTTAAAAACCATCAACGACAATGCCGGGGTGGCCCCTGTACAGGTGGATCAAAAAATCATCGACCTGCTCCTCTTCTGCAAGGAGCTGTATACTGTCACCGACGGCAAGGTCAACGTGGCCATGGGCAGCGTGCTCTCCCTCTGGCATGATGCCCGCACCCTCGGTATCGAAGACCCCGATTCCGCCGCACTCCCCCATCACGATGCCCTGCTTGAGGCCGACCGCCACACCTCCTTTGAGGGCGTGGTCATTGACGAGCAGGCCTCCACCGTCTACCTCTCCGACCCGGCTCAAAGGCTGGATGTGGGGGCGGTGGCCAAGGGCTATGCCGTGGAACGGGTCTGTGAGGCCGCCCCCAAGGGCCTTCTCATCAGTGTGGGCGGCAATGTCCGTGCCACCGGCCCCAAGCCTCTGGATGATGCCCCCTGGGTGGTGGGTGTCCAAAATCCGGAGGGGGATAAAAGCGACTACCTCCACACCATCTACGTCAAGGATGTATCCGTGGTGACCAGCGGGGACTATCAACGGTACTATACGGTGGACGGCGTGGCTTACCACCACATCATTGACCCCGCCACCCTCTATCCCGCCAAGCTCTGGAAGGCTGTCACCGTCCTGTGCCCCGATTCGGGTCTGGCCGACGGCCTTTCCACCGCCCTGTTCACCCTTCCCCAGGCCGAGGGCCAGGCCCTGCTGGACCGGTTTGAGGCCCAGGCCATGTGGGTGGATCTGGAGGGCAACCTTCTTTACAGTCCCGGTTTCCAAGATTATATCCGCACTTAATTTGAATGGATTTGAGGTGAACCTATGCACTCCCTGTTTTTCGGCGGCGTTCACCCGGCAGACCGCAAGGAGCTGTCCGGGCGCAACACTCCCGCCCCCGCCCCCATTCCGGCACAGGTGGCCATCCCCCTGTGCCAGCACATCGGGGCACCTTGCACCCCTTTGGTCAAGCCCGGCGACACGGTAAAAATGGGCCAGAAAATCGGTGACGGCGACAATCTCTGCGTCCCGGTTCACGCCTCGGTGTCGGGCACCGTCCTGGCCATCGAGCCCCGCCCCAACCCCGCCGGGGGCACCGTCCTGTGCGTGGTCATTGAAAATGACTTCCAGGATACCCCCGCCCAAACCCTGGAACCCCACCTGGACCCCTCTGGCCTCACCGCCGAGGAGATTGTGACCATCATCCGGGAAGCTGGCATCGTGGGCATGGGCGGGGCCACCTTCCCCACCGATGTCAAGGCCTGGTCGGCTATGGGCAAGGTAGACACCCTGATTGCCAACGCCTGCGAGTGTGAGCCTTATATCACGGCCGACGATGCCCTGCTGTGTACCTATCCCGAGCAGGTCATCCGTGGAATGCGCCTGCTCATGTCGGTGCTGAACCCCCAAAAGGCGGTCATTGCCGTGGAGGATAACAAGGCCGAAGCCATCCAGATTCTCAAGGCCCAGCTGGCCAAGGAACCGGGTATCGAGCTTCGTGTCCTGCCCACCCGCTACCCCCAGGGGGCGGAAAAGCAGCTCATTCAGGCCGTCACCGGCCGCCAGGTCCCTCCCGGGGGCCTGCCCTACCAGGTGGGCTGTGCCGTCTTTAATGCCGCCACCTATGCCTCGGTCTATAAGGCGGTCTACGAGGGGGAGCCGGTCACCCGGCGCATTGTCACCCTCACCGGCGAAGCGGTCAAAAAGCCCCAGAACTTCATTGTCCGCATAGGCACCTCCTTTGCCGAGGTCATTGAGGCGGGGGGCGGCCTGACCCCCGACACCTGGAAGGTCATTGCCGGCGGCCCCATGATGGGCGTGGCCCAGGAAACCCTGGCCGCCCCCATTGTCAAGGGCACCAATGCCATTCTCTGCCTGTCCACCGCCCAAAACAGGGAGGAGGAAAACCCCATCTGCATCCGCTGCGGCAAGTGCATCACCGCCTGCCCCATGAACCTTCAGCCCCTCTATCTGTACCGGTATGAGCTGGCGGGGGACCTGGATGCCCTGCGTAAACTTAACCTGAACGACTGTATCCAGTGCGGCTGCTGCAGCTATGTCTGCCCCGGCAGGCTCCCCCTGGTGGAGCGGTTCCGCATTGGCAAAAAAACCTTGAAGGAGGCGAGTGCCACATGAAGTTAAGCATCACTGCCTCCCCCCACATCCGTGGGAAGGAAAATACTTGCAGCATCATGCTGGATGTACTCATCGCCCTCATCCCCGCTCTGGCCATGGGCACCTACTTCTTCGGCCTGCGGGCTTTGACCGTCACTCTGGTTTCGGTGGCTTCCGCCCTGGTGGGTGAGGTTCTGGTCTGCCTGCTCACCCGCCGCCCTGTCCGTGTGATGGACGGCTCGGCCGCCGTCACCGGGGTTTTGCTGGCCATGACCCTCCCCCCCTCTGTGCCTTACTGGCTGGTGGCGGTGGGCGGCCTCTTCGCCACTGTGGTCATCAAGGGCCTGTGCGGCGGCCTGGGCCAGAATATCTTTAACCCCGCCCTGGCCTCCCGTGCCTTCCTGCTTCTGCTGTGGCCGGCCTGGCTGGTGCGTTATGTGGCCCCCGGCACCGACCTGCCCCTGTTTGGCTCTACCGTGGATGCCGTCACGGCCGCCACCCCCCTGCACCATATGCAGATGCCCGCCCTGCCCGAGGTTCCCCTGGTGAATATGTTCCTGGGCAATGTGGCCGGTACCCTGGGCGAGGTTTCGGCCATCGCCCTGCTCATCGGCGGGATTTATCTGGTTATCCGCAAGGTTATTTCCCCCCGCATCCCCCTGTCCTACCTGGGCACCGTGGCCCTGCTCACCCTGATTTTCTCCAAGGGGCAGGACCCCATCCAGTGGATGGCGTATAGCCTGTTTGGCGGCGGTGTTATACTGGGTGCCATCTTCATGGCCACCGACTATACCACCTCCCCCGCCACCCCCAAGGGCCAGCTCCTCTACGGTGTTGGCTGCGGCCTGCTCACCGTGTTCTTCCGGTATAACGGCCTCTTCCCCGGCGGGGTCACCTATGCCATTCTGCTTATGAACGCCGCCGTGTGGGCCATTGACCAAATTACCCCGCCCAAGCGGTTCGGCATCGGGAAAGGAGGGGCGGCATGAAACTGAAACAATTGCTTCTTCCGGTCATCACCCTGGCCGCCTCGGCCGCTCTCCTCTACTTTGCCAACGGGGCCCTGACCCCCATCGCTGCGGAGAATGCCGCCGCCGAGGCCGCCCAGACCATGGCCCTTCTCCTCCCCGGCAGCACCGATTTTACCCCCGAGCCCTATACCGGCGAGGATGCCAACATCACCGCCGTCTATAAGGCCGAAAACGGCTATGTGGTGGAAACTACCACCTATGGCTACGCCGGGAATATCGTCCTCTGGACCGGGGTGAATCACGACGGGGCGGTCACCGGCCTGGTGGTGCGCTCCCTGCACGAAACCTACGGCCTGGGCCGTCAGGCCATGAGCGATGTGAACTTCCTGGCCCAGTTCATCTGGTCCACCGGGGAGGCCGCCGTGGGTGATGGCATCGATGCCATCACCGGGGCCACCGTCACCTCCAAGGCCGTGACCAAGGGGGTCAACTCGGCCTGTGCCTTTGTCACCGGGGCTGACGTGTCCTCCAGTGCCACAGAATGGGGGGATTGGGAATGATGAAAACGAATAAGTTTGCTGTAAACACCCTCTTTGGGGTGGTGGTGGGCCTGGCCTGCCTGGGTATTTTACTTCTCTGGGCCTTTGTCCCTGACTTCATCCTGCCCGAGTTTAACCTCACCATGGTGGTGGCTCTCACTCTCATCGCCCTGGTGCTGGAGCGGTATCTGACCCCCAAGGCCGGTCGGTGTTGGGTGGGCAACATCCTGCTGGGCGTGGCCACCCTGGGCCTTCTGCCCTACTGTGCAGGTCTGGCCGTCGGCCCTCAGCTCACCGAGCTTTTGCTCTGGGGGGGCGGCACCTTTGCCGTGACCCTCTTCCTCTATACCTCCATGACCCGGCGGCTCTCCTCCGGGCCTGTGGGCAAGCTGGCTCCCATCTTCAGTGCCCTGGGCCTTTACCTGGCCGCCCAGTGCTTCACCGGCATCCTGTTTTAAGATGAAAGCCGTCCCCCGCCAGTTCGGGGGGCGGCTTTTTTTGCCCCCTTTGGGCCGGAAGATTTCGGCCCCTGCGTATCCGTTGACGGCTTACCGCCTTACGGATACGGCGTGCCCCTTGCGGGTGCTGCCGTGGGTCACGG
>CAZHWK010000098.1:0-6810 GCA_964536405.1 uncultured Oscillospiraceae bacterium | reverse complement strand
CGACATGGTGCTTACCGACGACAACTTCGCCACCATTGTGGTGGCGGTGAAGGAGGGCCGCCGGATTTTTGACAACATCCACAAGGCAGTGCGCTTCCTCCTCTCCTCCAACTGCGGCGAGGTTTTGACCATGTTCTTCGCCACCGTGGCGGGCTGGTCCATTCTGGGCCCCACCCACATTCTTTGGATTAACCTGGTCACCGACAGTCTGCCCGCCCTGGCCCTGGGGGCCGAACCTGCCGAGGAAGGGGTCATGAACCGCCCTCCCAGAGGGAAGGATGCCCCCTTCTTCAGCGGGCGGCAGTGGCTCCGAGTAGGCGCCGTGGGCCTTGTGGAGGCCGCTTTGACCATCACCGCCTTCCTTCTGGGCAACCAGACCTCTCCCGAGGCCGGTACCACTATGGCCTTCCTGACCCTGGCCTTCCTCCAGCTCTTCGCCGCACTCGGCTTCCAGTCCGAGCATAATTCCATCCTGCGCCTGCACCCCGGGCAGCACAAATTCCTCTGGCTGGGCCTGGGCATTTCCGCCCTGTTGCAGCTGGTGGTACTGGCTGTGCCCAGCCTGCGTGTGGCCTTTAAGCTGATCCTCCCCTCCCCCATTCAGTGGCTTCAGATTTTGGGGCTTTGCCTCATCATGCTGCTGGTCACCGAATTCCAAAAATGGGTGGCCCGGAAGCGAAACGAAGTGTAACAGAATAAAAAAGGAGCCTCTCCCGATGGAGAGGCTCCTTTTTTATATTTGAGTTGAAAACTCATGTTTCTCCCCGCATAAGCAGATACAGCACGGCCTTCTGGGCATGGAGTCGGTTTTCCGCCTCCTCAAAAATCTCGTCAGCGTGGGCTTCAAACACCTTGGTTGTAATTTCCTCCCCCCGGTGAGCGGGCAGACAGTGCTGCACCATGCAGCCCGGATGGGTCAGGCGCATCAGCTCCTCATTGACCTGATAGACCCCCTCAAAGGCCATACGACGTTTTTTTGCCTCCTCCTCCTGCCCCATAGAGGACCACACGTCGGTGACCACCACATCGGCGTTCACGGCGGCCTCCTTCGGGTCCCGACAAAGGGTAAAGGCAGCATCCTTTACGGTCTTTGCAAAGGCAAGAACATCGGGATGGGGGTCATAGCCCTCGGGGCAGGCCACCGCCACATCCATGCCGCACTTCAGACCCCCCACAATGAGGGAGTTTGCCATATTATTTCCGTCCCCGATAAAGCAGAGCTTCAGCCCTTCCAGGCGGGTCATTTTCTCCCGCACGGTCATGAGGTCGGCCAGCACCTGACAGGGATGGGCAAAGTCGGTCAGGCCATTGATGACCGGGATGGAGGCATACCGGGCCAGCTCCTCTACCTCCTGCTGGTCATAGGTGCGAATCATGATGCCGTCACAGTATCGGGCCAGGACCCGGGCGGTGTCCTCCACCGGCTCCCCCCGGCCAATCTGGCTCTCCTTCCCGGAAAGGAAGATGGCATGGCCCCCCAGCTGGTACATCCCGCTTTCAAAGGAAACCCGGGTGCGGGTGGAGTTTTTTTCAAAAATCATGGCCAACACCTTACCCTGCAAATAGTTGTGGGTCAGGCCGTGACGCTGGTTATACTTCATCTGGTCGGCGGTATCCAGAATTTCCTCCATGTCCTTCCGGGAGAGGTCGAGCAGCTTCAATAAATCCTTTTTCACGCCAACGTCTCCTTGATGATGACAAGACCCTTATCCATCTCCTCCTTGGTAATGGTCAGGGGGGGCAGCAGGCGCAGGGCGGTGCCTGCTGTCAGCACCAGCAGGCCGTTTTTGATGAGCTTCCCGGCCAGCTCCTTATTGTTATACCCTTCGTTGACGGCCACCCCAATCATAAGGCCCATGCCCCGGCTGTCCCCCAGGCAGGAAAGACCCAGGGCTTCGATGCCTGCACGCAGGTACAAGCCTTTTTCCTTGACTGCTTCCAAGGCATCTTCGTCCAGGGTGTCCAGCACCACGTTGGCCCCGGCGGCACAGATGGGGTTGCCCCCGAAGGTGGTGGCGTGGGTGCCGGGTGTGAGGACATTTCGGCACTTCTCCCCCACCAAAAATCCGCCGTAGGGCAGACCCCCGGCGATACCCTTTGCGAAGGACACCACATCGGGGCGCACCCCATACTGCTGATAGCAGAACAGGCTGCCCGTACGGCCAACGCCGGTCTGAACCTCGTCGATGAGCAAAAGCCAGTCCCGCTCGGCACACAGCACAGCCAGGTCATGGACAAAGCTCTTGTCCATGGGCAGCACGCCCCCCTCGCCCTGAATGAGTTCCAGCATGACGGCACACACATCGTGGCCAGCCACGGCCTCCACCCCCAGCATGGTGGCTTCGGCATGGCGGAAGCCGTCGTTGAAGGGGTAAAAATACTGGTGGAACACATCCTGCCCGGTGGCCGACAGGGTGGTGATGGTGCGGCCGTGGAAGGAGTTCCACAGGGTGAGAATGGTGCCCCGGCCCTTGCCGTACTTGTCATAGCTGTACTTCCGGGCCACCTTAATCATGCCCTCGTTGGCTTCGGCCCCCGAGTTTCCGAAGAAGGCTGAGACCATCCCGGCCCGGGTACACAGCTTTTCAGCCAGGGTGATATAGGGCTCCGAATAAAAAAGATTGGAGATATGGGCCAGCTTACCGGCCTGGGCCGTGATGGCCTCCACCCAGCGGGGATTGCTGTACCCCAGGGAACAGACCCCGATGCCCGAGGTGAAATCGATATACTCCTTCCCCTCAGTGTCCCAAAGGGTGGCCCCCTCTCCTCGCTCAATGGACACGGGAAAGCGTCCGTAGGTCTGCTGGACATATTCTGCGTCTTTGGTTTTTAACTCTTCAAAGGTCATGGTCGTTTCTCTCCTTACACAAGCATGGTGCCAATGCCTTCATCCGAAAGCAATTCAATTAAAATGGAATGGGGGATGCGCCCGTCCAGAATGACGGCACTTTTGACCCCCGAACGAACCGCCTCTACACAGCAGTCCACCTTGGGTATCATACCACCGGAAATAATGCCGTCCTTCACAAGGCCCGGCACCTGGGACAGGCGAACCTCGGGCAGCAATGTATCCTCGTCCTTAGGATTCCGGAGCAGGCCCCGCACATCAGTGAGCAAAAGAAGCTTTTCCGCCCCCAGGGCCACCGCCAGCTTGGCCGCCGCCGTGTCGGCGTTCACGTTATAGGCTGTTGGACCGTCCATCCCCTGGGCCACAGTGGCTACCACAGGGATATAGCCCTTTTCCAAGGTATCCACCACGGCGGTGGTGTCCACCTTTTTCACGTCCCCCACCAGCCCGTATTTTTCATCCAGCCTGGCTGCCTGAAGCAAGCCGCCATCCATGCCGCACAGGCCGATGGCCCGGCCTCCCAGGGCCCCGATGGTGGCCACCAGGTCCTTGTTCACCTTGCCGCACAGAACCTGCTGGACCACGTCCATGGTATCCTGGTCGGTATAGCGCAGGCCGTCCACAAAGCGGGACTGCTTGCCGATTTTCTGAAGCCCTTCCGAAATTTCCGGCCCGCCGCCGTGAACCATCACCACCCGGATCCCCACCAGGTGCAGAAGGACCATATCACTGATGACGGCTTTTCGTAATTCCTCGGAAATCATGGCATTTCCGCCGTATTTGACCACAACGGTTTTGCCGCTGTATTTTTGAATGTAAGGCAGGGCCTCGGCCAGAACCTTGGCCCGGTCAATGTGCGTGTATGGCATGGTGATGCTCCTCCTTGTATGCGGCAGCCTGCCGCAGGGGACAAACATTCGCCTTTCTGTAAGCGGCCTTTCTTATGTCCGATAGTCCCCGTTGATTTTTACATAGTCATAGGTCAAGTCACAGCCCCAGCAGGTGGCCAGGGCCTCCCCCTCGTGGACATCAATCAAAATCTTGACCTCTTTGCCGCTCAGCACCTGCTTGGCAAGGCCCTCGTCAAAGTCCAGCCCCGCCCCGCCCCGGCAGACGGCCACCGTGCCCTCCGTGGAAGCAAAGCTTACATCCACATATTCAGGGCGGAAGGGGGCCTTGGAGTACCCCATGGCACAGAGAACCCGGCCCCAGTTGGCATCGGCCCCAAACATGGCGGCCTTCACCAGGGAGGAGCCTACCACCGATTTGGAAAGCCGCTCGGCACTCTCCTCACTACGGGCCCCGGACACGGTACAGGTCACCAGCTTGGTGGCCCCCTCCCCGTCCCCAGCGATGGCCCGGGCCAACCCCTCCATCAAATACAGCAGGGCATCCCGGAAGAGGGTATAATCCTCGCTTTTCCACTCAAGAAGCCCATTGCCGGCCATGCCGTTTGCCAGCACCAGACACATATCGTTGGTGGAGCTATCCCCATCCACGATGACCCGGTTAAAGGTCCGGGACACCACCTCATGAAGGGCCTCCTGTAAAAGGGCATGGGTGATGGCACAGTCGGTGGTCACAAAGCAGAGCATGGTGCCCATATTGGGGGCAATCATGCCGGAGCCTTTGGCGATGGCACCCAGCTTAACCTCTTTTCCCCCCAAGGTGATGGACACCGCCGCTTCCTTTTTCACCGTATCGGTGGTCATAATAGCGGCGGCGGCATGGCCGGAGCCATCATTGCGGAGGGACCGGGCCAGCTCGGGCATCCCCTGCTCAATGGCCGAGATATTCAGGCTCTGTCCAATGACCCCGGTGGAGGCCACCAGGAAGTCCTCCTCCTTGCGCCCTGTGGCCAGGGCCGCACTTCGGCACATGGCCTGGGCGTTTTCGTGGCTCATGGGACAGCAGGCGTTGGCATTGCCCGAATTGGCAATGACCCCCCAGGCCACCCCATCCTCCAAATGATCCATGGTGACATAGAGAGGGGCCGCCTTGACCCGGTTCATGGTATAAACAGCGGCGGCGGTACACTCCCGCTGGGACAAAATCATGGCCAAATCCTTTTTATCGGGGCTTGCGTTTTTCTTCACGCCGCAGTGAATGCCCCCGGCCATAAAGCCGTTTGGGGCGGTCACACCGCCCAAAATTTCCTTCATTCTTAACACTCCTTACAGCACCAGACCAGCCCTTTCCTCAAAGCCCAGCATCAGGTTCATATTCTGCACGGCGGCCCCCGAGGCCCCCTTGCCCAAATTGTCAAACAGGGCGGTAACGGCAGTCTGCCCCTCATCCCCGCAGATAATGAGGCGCAGGCTGTCCCGCCCGGCCAGGGTATCGGCATAAATTACCGGCTCATCCCCCCCCAGTGGGGCCACCGTGACCAGGCTTTCCCCGGCGTAATAGTCCGCCAGAGCCTGCCGGATTACCTCGGCATGTTTCCCCGGCAGGTAGACCGTGGTGGCCATCCCCTTATAAAAGTCCCCCAGCACCGGCTGGAACACAGGGGCCTTCTGAAGCCCGCAGACGGCCTGCATCTCGGGCAGGTGCTTGTGGCGGAGGTTCAGCCCGTAAATACGATGGCTGTCGTGGCGAGGGTCCCGGTCAGGGGCCTCATACTCGGCAATCAGCTTTTTCCCGCCCCCGGAATACCCCGTGAGAGAGCAGGCGGTAAGCCCCTCCCCCCTGTCCAGCAAACCTAGCTCCACCAGCGGGGCCACCGTGGCGATAAAGCCGGTGGCATGGCAGCCGGGGTTGGCAAGGCGCATGGCATTGGAAATCTCGGCCCGCTTCCCATGGAGTTCCGGAAAGCCATAGACCCAGCCGGGTGCGGTGCGGTGGGCGGTGGAGGGGTCAATGACCTTGGTGCGGTCATTTTCAATCATGGCCACCGCCTCCCGGGCGGCCTGGTCGGGCAGGCAGAGAAAGACCAGGTCGGCTTCGTTCAGAAGGGCCTTTCGCTCGGCCGGGTCCTTCCGCTTTTCCGGGTCAATGCTCAGCAGGTCAATATCCTGCCGTCCTTCCAGCCGCTCATAAATTTGCAGGCCGGTGGTTCCCTCCCGGCCGTCAATGAAAATCTTTGGCTTCATCCCTGACGCTCCTCCACGAACTTTTTCAAATGCTCCAATTGAACCGCCACCGCTTCCGGGGCAGGGCCGCCGTAGGCCCTACAGGGCAAGCCCTGCGGGGACCCCATTTTATTTTTCACATCCTCGGCGGAACTGAATTCCGCCTGCGGAAATTCTCCGTTGCACTCCGAATTGACACACCATTCGGTGCGGCCCGCCGTGGGCGGGCAGTCTATGACGGCCGTCATCCCTGACGCTCCTCCACGAACCTTTTCAAATGCGCCAGCTGAAGGCTTACCGCCTCGGGGGCGGGACCGCCATAGACTTTGCGCCCACTCACGCAGGTTTGAAGTTCCAGAGCCTTGTACACATCCTCGTCAAACTTATCCGAAATGGCCCGAAAGTCCTTGAGGGGCAGGGTATCCAAACTCTCCCCGGTACGCAGGCAAATATGCACCAGCCGCCCCACAATCATATAGGCCTCCCGAAAGGGCAGGCCCTTTTTCACCAAATAGTCGGCGCAGTCGGTGGCGTTGATAAAGCCCCCCGAAGCCGCCTTGGCCATATTCTTAGGCAGGATGGTCAGGGTATCCACCATGGCGGTAAAGACAGGCAGGCACATCTCCACCGTGTCGATGGCATCAAAGACCGGCTCCTTGTCCTCCTGCATATCCTTATTATAGGCCAGGGGCAGTCCCTTCATGACGGTAAGCAGGGTGATGAGGGAACCGTATACCCGCCCTGTCTTGCCCCGGACCAGCTCGGCCACGTCGGGATTCTTCTTCTGGGGCATGATGGAGGAGCCGGTGGAAAAGGCGTCGTCCAGCTCCACAAACTTAAATTCCCAGGAGCACCAGAGGATAATCTCCTCTGCAAAGCGGGAGAGGTGCA
>CAZHWK010000097.1:0-6824 GCA_964536405.1 uncultured Oscillospiraceae bacterium | reverse complement strand
ACTTCCTTCACCAGCTGGGCGCCCATGTTCTCAAAGGGGTCCTCCAGCTCGATCTCCTTGGCGATGGTCACACCGTCGTTGGTGACCAGGGGAGAACCGAACTTCTTATCCAGCACCACGTTGCGGCCCTTGGGACCCATGGTGACCTTCACGGTGTCAGCCAGCTGATTGACACCACGTTCCATGGCGTGACGGGCGTCCTCGCCAAAAATAATCATCTTAGACATGACTTAAAACCTCCGTATTATCTCGCAAAGCGAAATTAAATTTAATTGGTCCAACACAAGGCGAATGCCCCTTGGGGTAAATTTACTCCACAATGGCGAGCGTATCGCTCTGACGGACGATGGTGTACTCCTCGCCGCCCGCCCCACAAAATGTTCCATTTTGCGGGAACCCATAGAGTTCATTTGCGGCCGTGGGAAGTGAATTCCCACGGCCTTCGGCACTTATCGTGCCGCCCCATCTTTGATGGGGATCCAAAGTGGTCGGCTTGCGGTGGTGTGCTTTGGATTACTCCACGATAGCCAGAATATCGCTCTGACGGACAATGGTATACTCCTCGCCGCCCACTTTGACCTCGGTGCCGGCGTACTTGCTCATGATGACCTTGTCACCAAGCTTGACGGTCATGGCAACCTCTTTGCCATCCACCAGCCCACCGGGGCCGACGGCGACCACTTCGGCCACCTCGGGCTTTTCCTTGGCGGCCGAGGTGAGGATAATGCCACCCTTGGTGGTCTCCTCGGCTTCCAGCATCTTCAGGATAACACGGTCTGCTAAAGGCTTCAGATTCATGGTTGTTTCCTCCTTAAAATGTATATGTTTTTTGGAATAATCAATTAAAGGGATTAGCACTCAAAAATAAGGAGTGCTAACTACGAGTATGATAATACCCCGCCGAGCCTAAAAAATCAACCCCTAATTTTGTAAATTAGGGGTTGGAAGGGTTAAAATTCATTTTTTGTTCACAATCCAGGTGGGGGAGTGCTAATTTCTGGCCCCGACTGGGCTTTGGGTCTCTGTGGGTTGGTAGGAAAGCCCCTGGGGATAAAAGAAATTCACCTTTTTCTCCGACAGGCGCAGCTCAAAGTTGTGGTCCACCATGACCTCCCCGTCCACCACCACGGTAATGGGTTCTTGGGAGGAGAAGGAGATGCGGTCGGTGTGATAGTCGTAAATGAGGTCGGGGCATTCCCGGTAGCGGCCGGTGGCGTACTTGCCCACCAGGCGGAAAAAGGTGGGGCGGCTGACCTTTTTGACCAGAAGAATGTCCAGGATGCCGTCATCGGGCATGGCGTCCCCCACGGGCATGAAGCCGCCGCCATAGTGGCGGCCATTGCAGACGCAGAGGAGAGTCAGCTCTTCTTCATGGGTCTGGCCCTCCACGGTGACCGTCATGGGTCTGGCGATATGCTTAAACAGCACGTTGGCGACAAGGGCCAGAATATAGGCCCCGATGCCAGTGACCAGAGGGATGGCTTTATATTTATGTACGTCGGCAGCCACCCGGGCGTCAATGCCGGCGCAGACAATGTCCAGTCCCAGCTTGCCGTTGCAGTCAATGATATCCATGGGGACCTGAGGACCGTCCCGCAGGGCGGCCAAATCGTGAAACCGGTCCACATCCGCCCCAAAGATTTTTAAGAAGTCGTTTCCAGTTCCCACAGGGACATTGGTCACGGCTACATTGTCGTACCCGGCGGCCCCGCCCACCACGGCGTTGAGGGTGCCGTCCCCGCCACAGGCGTAGATGCGTACAGGCAGACCGCTTTCCCCGGCCTGGCGGGCGGCCTCAGTGGCCAGGCTGGAGTGGTCAGGATGGACAATCTGATAATCCAGCCCCCCAAACACGTCCATAATCTGGGCCTCCAGCCGTGGACGGGCGTTTCGTTTGCCTGCGGTTGGATTGAGGATGAACAGGTGCTTCACGGCCCTACCTCCCCGGCACTGTGGGGAGTACGGTGCTTGTCATACAGGAACAAATCGCATTTAATCATGCCGTTATAAAGCTTGCGCTTCTTGTCGGCTGTGCGGCCGAAGGTGCGCTCAAACTCGGTGTGGGAGGAGAGCAGGGCCAGGGACCAACCCCCCGGCATACCCCGCCAGGCCTGACCGAACCCTTCGTAGAGGGCCTCGGCCTCCCGATGCTCCATCAGCCGCTCCCCGTAGGGGGGATTGGTGACCACACGGCCATAGGGCTCGGAGCGGTGGAAGGCCATAGCGTCGGCCACCTGGAAGGTGATCAGGTCCTCCACGTCGGCCTTCACGGCATTGGCTTGGGCCAGCTCCACCGCCCTGGGGTCCAGGTCCCCGGCCCAGATTTGGTAGTCGCCGTCAAACTCCTTGTCCATGGCCTCGTCGGCGGCCTCCAGCCAGAGTTTGCTGCCAACCTCGGCCCACTTTTGGGCCGAGAAGGAGCGGCTTAGGCCGGGGGCCCGGTTTTTGGCGATAAGGGCGGCCTCAATGGCGATGGTGCCCGAGCCGCAGAAGGGGTCGCAGAAGGGGTCCCGCCCCCGGTAACGGGACAGGATGACCATGGCGGCGGCCAGAGTTTCCCGCAGGGGGGCGTCCACCCCCTGTGCCCGGTAGCCACGCTTGTAAAGGCCGGGGCCGCTGGTGTCCAGCATGAGCACGGCCTCGTCCTTCTGAATGGCGAATTGAATTTGGTAGAGGGCCCCGGTTTCGGGCAGCATTTCCATGCCGTAGGCCTGGCCAAGCCGGGTGGCGGCCGCCTTCTTCACAATGGCCTGGCAGTCGGGTACCGAGTGGAGGGCGGAGTTCAGGCAGTAGCCCTTCACGGGGAATTTCCCGGTGAGGGGGATAAGAGCCTCCCAGCTAAGGGCACGGGTCCCCTCAAACAGAGCGTCAAAGGTGGGGGCCGGAAAACGGCCCAGGACCAGCAGCACCCGCTCCCCGGTGCGAAGGTTCAGGTTCATGCGGGCCATGTCCAAAAAACTGCCCCGGCAGAAAACCCGGCCGTTTTCGGCCCGGACGCCCTGAAGGTTCAGTCGGCGCAATTCATCGGCTACCAAGCCCTCCAGCCCGAACAGGCAGGGGACTGCAAATTCAAAATTCTCCATGCTTTTCTCCCAACCGGCCATAGGCCGGAACCTTTTACACGATTGATATGCTTTCTACATAAGCATATCTATATAATGTTATCATACCCGATAACGGCAGCAATGGCAAGGTTTCCACTTTCTTTTTTTTGGAAATCATGGTACAATACCAAATAGAAAGGAGGGCGTATAAATGGGAGCAACAATTTTTTGGCTTGCCGCCATCCTGATTTTTTCCGTGGTGGAAGGGGTGACAGTGGGTCTGGCCTCCATCTGGTTTGCCGTCGGTGCGGTGGCAGCCTTTCTGGTGTCCTTCCCCGTCCAAAACATCTGGGTTCAAGCGGCAGTGTTTGCCGTGGTCAGCCTGGCCTGCATGGCTGTGGTGCGCCCTATGGCGAAAAAGTACCTGAATCCAAAGCTGGAACGCACCAACGCCGACCGTATCCTGGGTCGGGAAGGCGTGGTCGTGGAGGAGATTGACAACCTCCTGGCCAAGGGACGCATCCAGGTTGCGGGCATCGAATGGGCTGCCCGCAGTGAAGAGGACGCCCCCCTAAGCGTGGGCACCACCGTGACGGTGCTGCGGATTGAGGGTGTCAAGGCATTTGTGCGGCCGGTTTCCCCGGCCGGGAAAGAGGAGGTATAAGCGTATGGATATCGGTCTATTTCTAACTCCAATTATCATTGTCATTGCGGCCATCTTTGTGCTTGGTGTTTTGGCCAAGAACATTGTGGTGGTGCAGCAGTCCAAGGCTTACGTCATTGAGCGGCTGGGTGCCTTCAGTGCCGTGTGGGGGGTGGGCATCCACATTAAAATCCCCTTTGTTGAGCGGGTAGCCAAGGCGGTTTCCCTCAAGGAGCAGGTGGTGGACTTTGCCCCCCAGCCCGTTATCACCAAGGATAACGTCACCATGCAGATTGACACCGTACTCTACTTCGCCATCACCGATCCCAAGCTGTACACCTACGGGGTGGAGCATCCCATGAGTGCCATCGAGAACCTGACCGCCACCACCCTGCGTAACATCATTGGCGATTTGGAACTGGACCAGACCCTTACCAGCCGTGATATCATCAACTCCAAGATGCGTGCCCTGCTGGACGAGGCCACCGACCCCTGGGGCATCAAGGTCAACCGGGTGGAGCTGAAAAACATTATTCCGCCCCGTGAAATTCAGGATGCCATGGAGCGGCAGATGAAGGCCGAGCGGGAACGCCGTGAATCCATCCTCCAGGCCGAGGGCCAGAAGGCAAGTCAAATTCTGGTGGCTGAGGGCGAGAAGCAGTCGGTCATTCTGAAGGCTGATGCCGCCAAGCAGGCCGCCATCATGAAGGCCGAGGGCGAGGCCGAAGCCATCCTCAAGGTGCAGCAGGCCACCGCCGAAGCCCTCAAGCTTTTGAATGCCGCCGCCCCCACCGACCAGGTGGTGAAGATTAAGGCCCTGGAGGCCTTCCAGGCCGCCGCCGACGGCAAGGCCACCAAAATTATTATCCCCTCGGAAATCCAGGGGCTGGCCGGACTGGCCACCGCCGGGAAGGTTCTGTGGGATGCCGGAGCCGTTCCCCCCGCCGCCCCCAACCAGTAAAACCTCCAAATGCCCCAGACACGTGTCTGGGGCATTTTTATGAAAAACGACCAAAAAGTGGTGACAATGTCTTGCGTTTGTGGTAAAATACAACCATCATAAGGATGGAGGAGGCATAACCAATGGCGGAACTATTTATCGGGGAGCATCTTTCGGAATTTCAGCAGAAAATTGCCATGACCTGGGCCCATGTCAACATGATTGAGTGGCAGCGTATTCATCCGGTGGCCCCTGCCGAGGAAAAGGAGGCCGCCTTCCTGGAACTGATTGACCAGGGGGTATGCGTGGCCCTGAAAATGCAGACAGAGTATCAAAAATAAAGGGATGGGGCGGGATTCCGCCCCCTTTCTTCGTTTTAACATAGAAAGGAAACAAGAGCATGAAGTATATGCCAGAACGCCGGCTTATCTGTGAGCTGGGCAAGAAAATGTGGGACAAGGGCTGGGTGGCCGGGAATGACGGCAACCTGAGCATGAAGCTGGGGGCAGACCGGTTTTTGGTGACCCCCGCCGGAGTGTCCAAGGGGGCCATGACCCCCGATATGATTTTGCTGGTGGACAGCGAAGGGGAAAAGCTGGACGAGGGAAGCCCCTGGGAGCCGTCCTCCGAAGTGGGGCTACATCTGATGTGCTATGAGGTTCGGCCCGGCATCGGTGGGGTCTGCCATGCCCACTCTCCGGCCGCCACCGCCTTTGCCTGCGCCCGCAAGCCCCTGGTGGCCGACTTTTTGGGGGAGGCCGTCATAGCCCTGGGTGAGGTGCCCTGCGCCACCTATGCCCCCACCGGCACGGCTGACCTCCCCAAGGCGGCCCAGCCCCATGTGCTGGCCCATGATGCCGTTCTGCTGGCAAACCACGGTGCTATGACCCTGGGCCGGAGCCTGGAGGAGGCCTATTACGCCATGGAGCGGGTGGAGCATACCGCCATGATTAGCCTGTATGCCGACCTGCTGGGGGGCGGGGTGAATCTGACCCCGGAGGAGAAAAAACAGCTGGGCCGGTGAGGGCTTGGCGGGAGCATGGCCCTGGTAGGGGAGAACGGGGTCCTCATGAAGCGAAAATGTATCCTGTGGGGTATCATAGCGTGTTTCATCATCATCCTTCTTTTCCCCGCTACCACCACCCATGTGATGGCGGGGGAGGGGCAAGTGCTGACTGCCGGTTGGAAAGAAGTGCGATATTGCCAGCTTTCCATTGAGATAAAAGAGGTAAATTCCTGCCTCTTCTGCTATCAAAAAGAGTTTTCCTTCGTTCTGGACGGACGTGCCTTTTTGGAATTTAAGGGCACCACCTATGATGAAACCACGGACGGGCTGTGCGTCATTTCACAGATGTTCTATTGGAAAGAGAAAAACAGAATGAGCCCATGCAGCTTAATCTATCCGAAGGACTTATCGTATTTTGTTCTCCGTTGGGAGGAAGAACGATACGTTTTCAACAGCGGAACAAGTCTTCCGTTTTCTGAACTCCCAATCTCCTAAGGGGGGGCGGGGTGTTAGAGGAAGGGGCGGAAAAGGGGGATGACAGCACATGGGTTTACAGGGTTTCTCTTGCTTTTTAGGGAAGGATATGGTAGGGTACGTGTAGATTGCATGGCCGGGCCATACCTCCCGCAGTCCCTCGTACCCCTCGTCAAAGCCTAGCGAAGCGGGTTTGGTGAGGAAAGGAGGAGCAAGGGAACGTAGTGTGGAATGCCCGGAAGGGCGTTCCACATGAAGCGGACTTTGCGACGATGCTGTCGTGCTGTGGATTGGGCCCATGGCCGGGTCGATAACCCCTCCGACTTCGGGCAAACCCGATATGGCCTAAGGCCATCTCTGGGCTTTGCCCATTCGCTCCGAGGCCTATCCCCCCGGTGTGCCTATCCTTCGCAATTATTTTAAACAGGAGTTGATTTGTCCATATGGACGCACCCAGTATTTTGGTCGTAACCCTCGTCATTTTGGTCGCTTTGTCGGCCTACTTCTCGGCTACCGAAACCGCCTTTACCTCCCTGAACAAAATTCGCCTGAAAAACCGGGCGGAAAGCGGGGACCGGCGGGCGGGTGTAGCCCTCAGTCTGGCGGAGGATTACGACCGCCTGCTCTCCACCATCCTCATCGGCAACAACATTGTGAACATCTCGGCCTCCACGGTGGGTACCGTGCTGTTTACCCAGCTTTATAAAAGCTACGGAC
>CAZHWK010000096.1:0-6884 GCA_964536405.1 uncultured Oscillospiraceae bacterium | reverse complement strand
GAGCTGGCCTTCGGGCTGGAGAGCCTTGGTTATGATACCCCAACTATCCGCCGCCGAGTGGCTGAAATGGCCTCTTTCTTCGGCATTCAGACCTGGTTTTATAAAAATGTCACCGAACTTTCCGGCGGGCAGAAACAGCTTTTAAATCTGGCTTCGATTATGGCCATGCAACCCTCGGTACTCATTTTGGACGAGCCGACCAGCCAGCTTGACCCCATTGCAGCCTCCGACTTTTTGGCCACGATTGGAAAAATTAACCGGGAGCTTGGTACCACCATCCTCCTCACGGAGCACCGGCTGGAGGAGGCCTTTCCCTTGGCCACCACGGTGGCTGTTATGGACGGTGGCAGACTTCTTTGTACAGGCACGCCAAGTGAGGTCGGCGGGGTGCTGCAAAATCAGGGTCATGCCATGTTCCTTGCCATGCCAACCCCCATGCGCATCTGGGCGGCAACGGCAGGTGAGGGGAGTTGCCCTATCACCGTGCGGGAGGGCCGGGACTGGATAACCGGCTTCGCCCAAGACCATGCCCTAAAGGAACTGCCCGTCGAGCATCCATATCGCTATCCAGACGAGCCCGCCGTGACGGCGTCCGGGCTTTGGTTTAAGTACGAAAAGGAGCTGCCTGATGTTGTGAAGGGGCTTTCCCTGCATGTGCAGCGGGGGGAGTTTCTGGCCCTGTTGGGCGGCAACGGAACCGGAAAGACCACCAGTTTGAAGCTGCTGGCGGGACTGCTCAAGCCCTACCGGGGCGAGGTGAGCCTGAACGGTTCGGTCGGTGTACTCCCGCAAAATCCCCAGGCTCTTTTTGTCAAAAAGACCGTACGTGAGGATTTGTATGAAATCCTAAAGGGGAAACAGCAATCCAAGCAAATTCAGGATACCAAGGTGGCCCGTGCGGTCACCCTATGCCGCCTGGAGGAACTGCTCGACCGCCACCCCTATGACCTTTCGGGGGGAGAACAGCAGCGGGCGGCACTGGCAAAGGTACTCCTGCTCGACCCGGAAATCCTACTGATGGACGAGCCTACCAAGGGGCTGGATGCTGAGTTCAAGCAAGCCTTTGCCGAGATTTTACAGACCCTTCTGCATCGAGGGGTCACGATTTTAATGGTGAGTCACGATATTGAATTCTGCGCCAAATATGCCCACCGCTGCGCCCTCTTTTTTGACGGCAGCGTCGTTACACAGGGCTCGCCCCGGGATTTTTTCTCAGGCAACAGCTTTTACACCACCGCAGCAAATCGTATGGCCCGCACCCTTTTGCCCGAGGCGGTTACGGCCGAGGAGCTGATTGTAGCCTGTGGCGGCACACTGCCGGACGTGCCTTCTTTGCCCGAGAATGTGGAACCTCTACCGGAGCCGAAGTCGGAAACCGCCAATTGGAAGCCACGAAAACTTCCGTGGTGGAGAAAGCTGGGGGCCGTACTATCCGGTGCAATCTCCCTTTTGCTGTTTTTACAGTTCATGAATGTCGTGAACCTGACCGATTTGGTTACCTCTGAGGGGATGACCAGCTTGGCGGGCAGTCAGCTTACCCTTTACCGGACTTTCTGTGTGGTGCTGTTCTTGTTTGCCGCCTGTATCGCCCGCCGAAGTCATCGGCCGGACTATTTGAAGCAGACCCCCAGGGAAAAGCGCAAGCTGACCAGGCGCACCCTGGTCGCCACAGCGTTCATCCTGTTACTCATTCCGCTGACCTTGTTTATCGGCGTATATTATCTGAACGATAAGAAATATTATTTTATCTCGCTGCTGATTTTGCTGGAAACTATGTTTCCCTTTTTTCTTATCTTCGAGGGCCGAAAGCCCCAGGCACGGGAATTGGTGATTATCGCAGTGCTCTGCGCTATTGGGGTGGCAGGCCGTGCCGTGTTCTTCATGCTTCCTCAGTTTAAGCCTGTAATGGCCTTGACCATCATTGCGGGGGTGGCATTCGGGGGGGAAACAGGCTTCCTGGTGGGTGCCATGACCATGCTTACCTCCAATATCATGTTTTCCCAGGGACCGTGGACCCCGTGGCAGATGTTCTGTATGGGCATTATCGGATTCTTGGCAGGCGTTCTTTTCCGTAAAGGGTGGTTGCGCCGCACCAAGGAGGCACTGTGCATCTTTGGTGCGCTGAGTGCCATCCTTATATATGGAGGCATCATGAACCCGGCCTCTGCCCTGATGTGGGCGGGAGATTTAAATTGGAAGATCATTCTGACCTATTATATATCCGGTTTCCCCATGGACTGTATCCATGCTGTGGCAACCGGCCTATTCCTTTGGTTTGGGGCCGAGCCTATGCTGGAAAAGCTCGACCGAATTAAGGTGAAATATGGCCTGGTTGAGTAAAAATTTTCTCACAGCTGGTCGGAAAAGAAATGCGTGAACTTGTCGACTATTTTGCTGATTTTATGACGGTAAAGTAGCTGAAATGAAAAATACTCCACCTATAAACACAGCACGGTAGACGCAGATGGGTCGACCGTGCTGTGTTTACTTTGGTGCTGCCAAAGCAAAAGCGGTGCGCCATTTTCGTTGGCATATCGCTTACAGACTATATCATTTTTGTGTAAAGCCCTGGGCTTGCGTTGTGGATAGCTCCAGCAGCTCGGCTTTTTTTGCTAAAGTTTGTGAGGACAAACTCCCTTCGCTGTGCATCCATGAATGGACTGTGGGAGAGGATATTCGGTTTCACTCTTCAGAGTGTTGCTGCGTTGGCCTGACACGCAAGAACCAAATCCAGAAAGTTGACTTTAGGTAGTAATGAGCGTATGCTAAATTTAAACAATTGTTAAAATTATATATCTTGTTTTAAATTGCCTGCTGGGAAATTTTATGTCAAAGCAACCCGTGGCCACCCAGTGGGAGGAAAATGAAACTCGATTTCAACCCGGGGTGGAATCGCCGCTGTATGGGCCTGCTTGAAGGGTATGCGAAGCAAATTGTGTGCAAACAGGCCTAAGCCAGAATACCTGCTTAGAACACCTCCTTCTGTGCGATTTGCAGACTCACATTGAGTGGAAACAGATGCGGAAAGATGATCGAACTCTTATCCTTAGCTTTGAAAGAAAATTTAGATGGGGGTACTGTAAATGAAAAAGTCACGGTCTTTGGCATCGTCGCTGCGCTGTTGTTCCAATTGGTCCCTAATGCATTTGCAAAAGGGACGACACCAGCCAAAAATGTGTCTCTCTCTACTGCGGCTGCGTCAAGGGCGGATACGATATCAGTGAATAATCTGACAAACGGCATGACCCAGCATGGCAGCAAACTCGTATTCGACGTCATCGGCAGAAGCGCAAGCGGTGAAAAACTTGAAAGCTCGGTGACGCTGGATGGCACTCCAATCAATGCGTTATGGGACGATATGTTTAAGACAAGCTACGCCTTGAACTTTGGAGAAGATGGCGCATACCGTAGTGGTCAGTGCAGGTGCGGACACGCAGACCTATACGGTAAATTATAGAAAATCCAACCCAGGCGATGTCATTGGACAGGCAGTGTTTTGTGTTGAGGCTTTTACCATCGGCGGCGGCTATTTGATTGAGCCCGTCTTCGTGGACATCAAAGAGGGGGAAAACGCCGCCAAGCTACTGGATAGACTCCTTACGGAAAGTAGCTTTGGCTACGAACACACCGGGACGCTTGATTCCTCATTTTATTTATCTTATATCACTGGGGGCGGCATCCCCGCACTTCACATGGATGCTCCCAATATTCCGCAGGTATTACTGGATCACCTATCTGAGATTACAGAGCGGTTCGACGCAAATGCGCTTGGGGAGTTCGATTATACATACGGCTCCGGCTGGATGTATTGCGTCAATTCCGTCTTTCCCAATGTCGGCTTTTCTGATTACTACCTTTCCGATGGCGACGTGATGCGGGTCCGGGTTACCCTTTCCTATGGGCAGGATATCGGCGGCTCCAGTTCCATGGTAGGGGGAGATGGGCGAAGATTTTTATTCCACACCCAATAAGGATGCCATGACGGCATTCCTGGCGGAGTATCTAAATAGTCATGGCGAGATCCCCGCAGAGTACCTCGCCATCGTTTCCAAGCTGGATGGAGAAGGATTGACACCTCCCAATGAACCCCTCCCGGACAATACCGAACTTGTATGGCCCACAGATTCCTCGGAGATAACGCTTTGGTACGGGCAAATTGATGAACTGGATACCGGAATACATGCCGGGACAAACATACAAGGTGAGGCAGGGTCACCGGTATACGCTATTTGCAACGGGGTCGTTTCCTACACAGGGACTTCTGCACGATATGGGAACATTCTTTATATCGACTTCCGGTATAAAGGTGCCGTGATGCAGGCCCGTTATGGAAATTTGGAGGCTTCAACAGGCCTTCGTGTTGGGCAAATGATTAAAAAAGGGACCACTCTGGGCAGTATGGGGGTGGAGGCTGCAACCGGGAAGGGGCTAATAGAAATCGTCCTCTGCGAATCAAGTGACGACAAAGTGTGCAGCACATCAACAAATAATTATCACTTTGTAGACCCGACACATTATCTAAATCTCTCGGCCAACAGCGGCGATTACCTGCAGCAGCCCATGGCCGTCATGTTTGACAATAATGGACTCGCTCCCGGAACCTCAAAGGAGCAGTTGGAGGAACCGGTGCTGCGTTGGGACCCCGGTGATCCTAACGAGGCCTATCGGCGCAATCAGGATCTGCGGTCCGGCGAATGCTATCTTCGGAAGTCCGTAGAGATTTACGCAGTCCAGTTGGAGCCCGATGCTACCCATGCAAATATTACAGTGCGGGGCTATCTGACCTGGGATAACGCAACGAGAATTGCCACAGTCAAGCTAAATGGGAAAATGCTACAGTATGGCGAACCCCTTGGCAATGCTCGCATGGAAAATAATCGGGTGATTGTAAATGCCAGCCGTCTGCGCCTTGATTTATTCGGAACCGAGACCCCCATTCCCGTTTCCGGTCTGACCCGGCAACAGCAATCCGACGTACAAGACGATGCAAACTCAAAGTTTTCATCTCTGGGAAAAAATGCGCAATATGTTCTGACCTGTTTTGATAATCCACTGCGCAGACAGGGTTTTGATCCTGGAATCATCGCTGCGCTTTTGATTAATGCCGGCGATTCGTGGGCGATGGTGCTTCAGGGTGTTATCAATCTGGGAAACCAATTGACTTGCCAGCTTCCAACAACGGAATATTATGAAAAGTACCTTACCGACGCCGACAAGGTCAATACATATTTTGCCGATGCGTCCGCCTATCTGGACTCCTATTATCTGGGGAAAACAGTAGGAGATGCGGCTGTGGCCCTGTTTGGAACCGGCATGGCGGTCAAGGGCGTCACAACCGCCATTGAGGGCGGCATTACGGCTGCCGCAGGAGTCGCCACCCTGCCCGAGGGCGTCGGCGCAGGCATCGCAGTCGCCGGCGCCGCTCTCGCACTGGAGGGCGTTTCCGAAGCAGTGGCCTGCGGTGCGGTTGCACTCTCAGCGATCGGAAAAGTGTCTGGAGATCTGAGTGAATTTTTAGAGTATGACAAATATGCCTGCAAAAATACAGCCGAGTATGTTCGTGAGGAAAATAGAGGAAGTACCGGACGCAAGAGTCCCAGGGATTTAGAAGAGCAGATTGCGATGAACGATGCATTAAAAGACCCCTTTGATCACATACCGGGATCACGTGAGTTATACCCTGTTGGCAAGATTGGCGATGACAGATGGAAAGGCTGGAAGAAATGGCAAATTACATTCATATCGTCAAACGGAAGAAAGATAACCATTCATTTTAACTATGATTCGGTTAACAATCTATATGATGATTTTAAGTTTAAATAAGGAGGATACCATGATTCTTACTTGTATTGAGGCGCTTCCCACCCAGATTATAGAGGGACGGGATTATTTTTGCGTAGAAATTAGCACAAGTATGGCAAGGCAGAAGATATTTTATCGACTTGTAAACGAATACAAAACAATGTCACTCTACGATGCCGCAAAATTTAAAGTGAAATCGAATACTTTATCAGACGTCATTCTTGAGCAAGACGACGACGGCGATGCGGATATTAACTTTTTAAAAATAAGAGAGTTAGACTTATCCGTACCCTCAACCACCTGGATATGGAATCAATACTATGAGTATGATGACCAGGAGCTCATACAAAAAATTCACTCTATCGTTCAAGCACAGGCGGAAAAAGAGGGCTTTTTTATTCCGGAAATCGAAATTTCCCCCTGTATCCCCTAAAATGCAGCACAGTGGCTCTTGTGCTGACGGGTGTATCAGAAAAAGCAAAGACATTGTTCAGATTATAAAGGGTGGAATTAGAAATCAAGGCAATTAAAAATACAAGTATATTCTAAATGCAGATAAGATAATCGGGGTCAAGGGTGAAACTCATATTCTCATAGTTCTTTCCGTTGATGGCGGATTTATTACCGCATACCCTGTGAAAATGGCCGGACTAAAATACAGGAGTGACTTTTATGGACGAGAAGCAGAAAGCAATACATGAATTTTTATGGAATGAGGAGTCCCACATTGAAGGGGGAATTGGTTTGTTGGAATTTATAGGAGATGAGTGTATCCGAAGGGGAGAATATGAGGGGAATGAATGGCTTGTAAAAAAAATGGATCCAATGAACTTTCTGCTCTATACGGAATATATATTACAGGACGGAAAGCGCTTGGTCGGTAACTGTATACCGTTCTCCAAAGACGAGCTTTTCAAAATTGTTCAAGATGCAAAACAAAAGGGGGACTTGAGCGAATGAATCAGGATAAGCAACTAATAAACGAGTTTGTGCGCTTAGAAATGGCAACTGACAGGGCCCGAAATGACATTTTAAGCTTTGTGGATAATACACGTATTCGTGAGGGTGAGTACAAAGGGGAC
>CAZHWK010000095.1:0-6918 GCA_964536405.1 uncultured Oscillospiraceae bacterium | reverse complement strand
GTGAGCATTTTTACTCACGGCCTTCGCTAATTATATTCTATTTTATCTCTCGATGCGTTGCAACAGGGTTACAACCTCGCAATGGCTTGTTCGGGGGAAAAGGTCAGTGGCGACGGCCTTTTGGGCTTTATAGCCCTGTTCAGCAAATCGCTTTAAGTCCCGGGCCAGGGTGGCCGGGTCACAGGAGACATAGACCACCCGAGCGGGTGCCATTTCCACGATGGAGTCCACCACCTGGGGAGCCAGACCCTTACGGGGCGGGTCCACCGTAATGACATCGGGGCGCACGCCCTCTGCGGCAAATTTTGCTGCAATGTCGGCGGCATCCCCACAAAAAAACTGAGTGTTATGTAAACCGTTTCGAAGGGCATTTTGCTTGGCATCCTCGATGGCCTCGGGAACCACCTCGGCCCCGTAGACCAGTTTGGCGTGGCGGGCCAGACAGAGGGTGATGGTACCGATACCGCAGTAGAGGTCCAGGACAGTTTCTTCTCCGGTAAGGGCGGCAAATTCCAGGGCCAAGCTGTACAGTACTTCAGTCTGGGCCCGGTTGACTTGATAAAAGGAGGGGACCGACAGGCGAAAGGTAAGACCGTGCAGGGTGTCGTCCAACCAAGGCTGCCCCCAAAGAGATTGAGTTTTGGGGCCAAGAATAACATTGGTATCCTTGGTGTTGTAATTGACTGCCACCCCGGCCAGGGTGGGGCAGGCAGACTGCAAGGCTTCCACCAGCGCATGGGCATGGGGAAGGGATGTGCCGTTGACCACCAGACAGACCAGGATTTTGTCGGGGGAAAAGCGGAGATACAAATGGCGGAGCAGGCCGGTGTGGGTGCCCTCGTGGTAAGGCAAAATCTGATAGTGTGCCATCCAATCCTTCACCGCTTGGCGGATGGGGGCAGTTTCCCGGGGCTGGAGCAGGCAGTCCTCCACATCCACTACATCGTGGCTCCGGGCACGGAAAAAGCCGATGGCTCCATCCGAGCCAACGGGAAACTGGACCTTGTTGCGATAGCGAAGGGGATTTTCCGCCCCGTAGATGGCCGAAACAGGGGTGTCAATCCCGCCAATGCGGCGCAGAGCATCGGACACCTTCTGCTTTTTAAAGGCCAGTTCCTCTTCGTAGGTCATGTGGCGCAGCGTGCAGCCGCCGCACTTGGGGAAGTGAGGGCAATCCGGTTCCTGGCGGGCGGGGGAGGGGGAAAGAACCTCCGCCACACGGCCCCAGGCCGCCGATTTGCCGACCTTGAGAAGCTGAACCGAGCAAACTTCTCCTCTGAGGGCTCCTTTCACAAAGCAGGTCATGCCGCCTGGAAGGTGGGCGACCCCTTCTCCTTCCGAGCCGTAGCCTTCTATGGTCAGGGTGACCCTTTGATTTTTTTGAAATTGCTCCATGTTGCGCTCCTTTTTGGCCAAGGCCCAATTCTTTTATTAAATGGTATCAGCAAAAGGGGACAGCGTCAATAGGGTTCGGGGGAAAGCGGGGGTTGCGGAGGGAGGGAAAAAAACGTATAATGAAGAAAATAAAAAAAGGCGGTAGAAGCGGTGGAAAAGCAACGAATGCAGCTCTTGGAACAGCTGTGGGCGGCTCAGGACGAGGCCTATGATTTGATGTGCGAATATGATGCCCTTCCCCATCATTATGGGGAAAATATCCTCTATCAGGCAGAGGGTGAAATGATTTCCCTCATTGCGGTTTATCCTGACAGCACCATTACCGAGCTTGCCATCATCCTGAAAAAGACCACCAGTGCCTGCTCCCAAATTGTGCGCAGGCTGAAGGAAAAGGGTATGGTGGAGCAAATCCGGAATACCAAAAATAACCGCCAATTTCAGTTACGTCTTACCGAGGATGGGCAAAGGGTGTATCAATGCCACCTGGAGTTTAATCAAGATTGCCAGAAGGAAACCTTTGCCCAGTTGGAGGAGTTCAGCGAAGAGCAGCTGCAAAATCATCTGGACATTCAGCGCAAGCTGAATGAGATATACGCCGAGGATGTCCGCCGGAGCCGGGATAAGTTTTGCTGATGACAATAGGGAAAAGAAAAGGTCCCAACAGGAAACTGTTGGGGCCTTTGTTTATTGGCAAAGAAACTGGGGAGAAAGATGATTTGTGGTACGGCATTATTTATAAAATAGATATCTTTATTTTGTGGAGAACATAAAAGATGGAAGAGTTGACCAAAAAGAAGGGAGAAAGAGATTGACATATGTGCAAGTTGTGATATTATAAATACACTTAATGATTAAGATGCTTAAAAGTAAAGGAACTTAATCAAATGGAAATGCGGAGACAGGAGGGACAGTTGTTCAGAGCCGCAGGGGCGGCAATGACCCGGCATACCCCCAGCGAGAGAAAAAGGAGGACGTAACATGCAAGGAGAGCAAAAGAAATTAGGGTTATTTAATATCTTTAGTCTAGGCGTGGGTGGTGCCATCGGCTCCGGTATCTTCGTCATGATGGGCTTCGGAATTGCCTATACGGGCCGTTCCATTGTTTTGGCTGTTTCAATTGGCTGTTTGTATATGCTGCTGGCCTATCTGTTCCAGCCGATTATGGCATCCATGTTCGTACTGCCTGGCGGCGACTATGACATGAAGGTTATGCTGATGGGGCCAACCATGACAGGCTTTTCCGCATTGGCCACGGTGGTGCAGGGCCTTGGAATGGCATCCTATGGTCTGGCTTTTGCCAGCTATTTTGTGTCGGTCTTTACCGGATTTGCAAATTATCAGAATTTGATTGCAGTGCTTTTGATGACGCTCTTTTTTGCCATGTCGATTAAGGGCACCAAGGCCTTGGCCACGTTGACCACAGTGATTACGGTGGTACTGCTGCTCTCCATTGTCGCATTTGTGACTGTGGGACTTCCCCAGGTGCAGCCCGGCTATTTCTCCAATGAGGACGGACAGTTCTTCTCCGGCGGATTTAACGGCTTTATCGGTGCCATTGCCATGATGTCCTTCGCCTGCCAGGGGACTACCATGGCCCCTGTTTCGGTTATGCCGGTGACCAAGAAGCCCCGCAAGACCATCCCTCTGGGTATTCTGCTTATCTGCCTGGTGGTGGCCACAGTATACGCTCTGATGTCCGTTGTGGCGGCTGGTGTGCTTCCTGTGGAGCAGGTTGCAGGCCAGAACCTGTCCATGGTGGCCCAGGTCATTTTCAGCCCCACCTTGTTCACCATTTTCATCCTGGGTGCCGCCTGCTGCGCCATCATGTCCTCCCTGGCTTCCGGCATGACCATGCTGCGCTATCCTCTGCTTTCGGTGGCCGAGGACGGCTGGCTGCCCAAGGTCTTTAAAAAGACCACCAAGAGCGGCTACCCCTATGTGGTGATGCTCCTGTTCTTTGTGTTTTCTGTGGTGCCTATTTTTTCCGGTCTGTCTGTGGATGCACTGATTTCCCTGGTCATGATTATCTCCATGGTGATGAACGCCTACATGAACATTTCCATGATTAAGCTGGTCAAGCAGTACCCAGAGCAGTGGAAAAAGGCCACTCTCCACATGCCGACACCCTTGTTCAACTGCCTGTGTGCCATTGGAACTGTCTGCGCTTTGGCCGTGGCCTTCTATTTGTTCAAGGACCTAAGTCCCGCATCCATGATTTTCTGCGTGGTACTGCTGGTGGTTATGGTGGGCATTGCCCAAATCCAGCTGCGTACCGGTATGGTCAAGAAGGAAGACCTGCTGGCCAAGCGGAAGAAAATTGCCGCCGATGCCCTGGCCGCTACCGCTGCCGATGAGGCAGAGGAGCTGCGACAAGCCGCCAAAGCCTAACCCCTTTTATTTTCCTCGAATTAGGGAAGCTGGCTCTTTTGGGCTGGCTTCCCTAATCCGCCGAATTTATAGTATGATAACAAAAGCAAACAAATTTAGAGAGGACCGATTACAATGAAGTACGATTTTACCTCCATCATGGACCGCCACAACAAGGACGCTATCGCTGTGGATGGACTGGGCTCCATGCCTGGATTTACCCCCGATGCCCCCAAGGAGGGCTTTGACGTCATCCCCATGTGGGTGGCTGACATGAACTTCCCCACGGTGCCTACCATCCCCGAGGCCATTATCGAGCGGGCCAAGCACCCAGCCTATGGCTATTTTCAGGCTCCGGATGCCTACTTTGACGCCATCATCCGCTGGCACGAAACCCGCAACGGGGTCAAAGGTCTGACCAAGGAGCATATCGGCTATGAAAACGGCGTGCTGGGCGGGGTTATCAGTGCTTTGAACATTTTCTGCTCCAAGGGGGACAATGTGCTGCTTCACTCCCCCACCTACATCGGCTTTACCATGAGCCTGGAAAATAACGGCTACAACATCGTCCACTCCCCCTTGGTGAAAGATGAAAGCGGCGTGTGGCGCATGGACTTTGCCGACATGGAAAAGCAGATTGTGGAGAAGAATATTCACGCTACTGTGTTCTGTTCCCCCCACAACCCCTGCGGCCGTGTGTGGGAGCAGTGGGAAGTGGAGCGGGCCATGGAGCTGTTCAAGAAGCACGATGTATATGTGGTGTCCGACGAAATCTGGTCCGATATCATCCTGGCCGGACATAAACACATTCCTCCCCAGTCGGTCAGCGAGGATGCCCGGAACCGGACGGTGGCCGTTTACGCCCCCTCCAAGACCTTTAACCTGGCCGGGTTGGTGGGTAGCTATCACATTATTTACAACCAGTGGATGAAAGACCGGGTGGAGAAGGAATCCTCCTTGCCCCACTATAACGACATGAACGTGCTGTCCATGCACGCCCTGGTGGGGGCTTATAAGTCTGAGGGCTATGAGTGGGTGGACGAGCTGTGCCAGACCCTCACCGGTAACGTGGACTACGCCGTGGACTACATCAAGACTCACTTCGAGGGCGTTGAGGTGTCCAAGCCCGAGGGTACCTATATGCTCTTCCTGAACTGCACCGAGTGGTGCCAGAAACATGGAAAGACCATTGAGGAGCTTCAGAAGGCTGGCTATGAAGTGGGTGTGGCCTGGCAGGACGGCCGGATGTTCCATGGCCCCTGCCACATCCGGCTGAACCTGGCCCTGCCCCTGTCCCGGGTGCAGGAGGCTATGGATCGGCTGGATAAGTATGTGTTCAACGCTTAAAAAGGAGGAAGCAGCATGCCCAAAGTCACTGTGGGTCAGACGATGCCCGATTTTACCTTTGAAACCCCCTTTGAGCAGGGGCGTAGCCTTGCCGAAACATTGGGCCGGGTATCGGGAAAAACGGCACTGGTCTTTCTGCGCTATTATGGCTGCACCCTGTGCCAGTATGACATTCATCAGTTTGCCAAGGCCCACGCAGAAATAACCGCATCGGGCGGGCAGATGCTGGTGGTTCTCCAGTCCGACCCACAAAAGCTGGCCGGGCAGATGAAGCGGGAGGATCTGCCTTTCGATATTATCTGTGACCCCAGCCAGGGCCTGTACCGTCAGCTTGCCATTGAGGCAGCCCACTCCATGGCGAAAATGGCCGACCTAAAGACCATGGGTAAAATTGCCAAGGCTACCACCGGGGGCTTTAAGCACGGCGACTATGAGGGGGAAGAGCTTCAGCTTCCTGCCACCTTTGTGATGACGGACGACGGAACCTTGACCTATGTCCGTTACGGCACCTCGCCTGGGGATGTGCCCTCTCCGGCCGAACTGGTCGGCCTGCTGGCCTGACCTTTTCGTAAAAACCGCCTCAAACCGCTTGGTTTGAGGCGGTTTTTTGTTCACAAATTTCTGCTTTTTTATTGCTGTATTCTGTGGTATCATCTATACTGTATTGTAATGTAATCATAGTACCATACAGCAAAGACCGATTTGGTGCTGAAAATAGGAAGGTGCAAAACCGCTATGGGTATTTTACGAAAGCTATTTGGGACAAGCTCGGAAAAAGAAGTGAAGGCACTGGAGCCCCTGGTGCGCAAAATCGAGGCCCTGTCCGACGAGTACAAGGGCCTGTCCGACGACCAGCTTCGGGCCAAAACCGACGAGTTTAAGGCCCGCTATCAAGACGGGGAGAGCCTGGACGCTCTGCTGCCCGAGGCCTTTGCCGCCTGCCGGGAGGCCAGCGACCGGGTTCTGGGTATGCGCCCCTACCGGGTGCAGCTCATCGGCGGCATCATCCTCCACCAGGGCCGTATCGCCGAAATGAAGACCGGCGAAGGCAAGACCCTGGTGGCCACTCTGCCCGCCTACCTCAACGCCATTGCCGGACAGGGGGTTCACGTCATTACGGTGAACGACTACCTGGCCAAGCGTGACAGCGAGTGGATGGGCAAGGTCTATCGCTTTATGGGCCTTACTGTGGGTCTGGTCATCCACGGCGTGATGGGCGAGGACAAAAAGCGGGCCTATGCCGCCGACATTACCTACGGCACCAACAACGAGTTTGGCTTTGACTACCTCCGGGACAACATGGCCATCTACAAGCAGGAGATGGTCCAGCGTGGACATGCCTTTGCCATCGTGGACGAGGTGGACTCCATCCTCATCGACGAGGCCCGCACCCCGCTGATTATTTCCGGCCAGGGGGAGAAGTCCACCCAGCTTTACACCATTGTGGACGGCTTCGTGGCCGGGCTGAAGTGCCAGCGTATTGCCAAGGTGGACACCAAGGAGGAAGAGGATCCGGACATCGACGCCGACTATGTGGTGGACGAGAAGTCCCGGACCGTCACCCTCACCGCCCGGGGCATTGCCCGGGCCGAAAAGCAGTTTAACCTGGAAAACCTCTCCGACCCCGAAAATACCACCCTCTCCCACCACATCAACCAGGCCATTCGGGCACGGGGTCTCATGAAGCGGGACATTGACTATGTGGTAAAGGACGGCGAGGTCATTATCGTGGACGAGTTCACCGGCCGCCTGATGTACGGCCGCCGGTACTCCGAGGGCCTGCACCAGGCCATTGAGGCCAAGGAAAAG
>CAZHWK010000094.1:0-6932 GCA_964536405.1 uncultured Oscillospiraceae bacterium | reverse complement strand
CCCGCAGGTCGGGGGTGGCAAGCTCGGCCCCATTGGAGGGGGTAGCGGCCCGCAGGTCGGCCACAAAGTCGGCAATGGTAAAGTCAGGCTCGTGGCCCACCGCTGAAATAACAGGCACCGGACAGGCTGCAATGGCTCTGGCCACCTGCTCATCGTTAAAGCACCACAAATCCTCCATAGAGCCGCCCCCCCGACCTGCAATGACCAAATCAACGCCTTCGCAGCAGGTGACAAGTGAAAACGCTTGACAGATTTCCCCGGGAGCTTCTGACCCCTGCACACTGGCAGGAAGAAGGACCACATCGCAAAGGGGCCAGCGGGCTTTAAGAATACGGAGCATATCCCGCACAGCGGCACCTGCCGGGGAGGTAATGAGGGCAATTTTTTTCGGATAGGCGGGCAACTTCCGCTTGCGCCCCGGGTCAAACAGACCCTCGGCGGCCAGCTTGCTTTTGAGCTGTTCAAAGGCCACATGCAGGTCCCCTACCCCATCGGGGGTCAAGTCCGAGCAATAGAGCTGATACTGGCCGTCCCTGGGAAAGACGGTCACCCGCCCAAAGGCAATGACCTTCATACCATTTTCCGGGCGAAAGCGAAGGCGGGTGGCCTCCCGCTTAAACATCACGGCCCGCACCGTTCCCTCCTGGTCCTTTAGGGAAAAGTAATGGTGGCCGGAGGGATAACATTTATAGTTTGAAACCTCACCACGGACAAAAAGCCCGTTTAAAAACTCGTCCCGGTCCAGAGCCGTCTTGATATACTGGTTGAGAGAGGATACGGTAAAGGTAGGAAATTCAGGCACTTATACTCTCTCCTTCCAGGGCACGATGGGTCAAAATGGCCACGCCCAGAGCATTATCGGTGGAATAGCGAGGCTCAGCAAACTTGACTTGGCAAAACTCACTCAGCACATACCGCAAACGGGCATTGGAAGCCACGCCACCTGAACAGAGTACCGGCAAGCCGGGGTATCGGTCCTGTGCAGCTACGGTGGCCCGGCGCACTACATCGGCCACCGTGTCCAGCACGAACCTGGATATGTCGCTTGGACTTTTGCCTTGGCTCACCATGTCCTTTACCTTGTTCTCCATTCCGGACAACGAGAACGTAAAGCCATTTAACTTTACAGAAAATCCCCTCTGGGAGGTTCCTTTCACATAGAGGGTATCCAGTGCCTTGCCGGCCGGAAAGGCAAGCCCCAACAAGACCCCTGTCCGGTCAATGAGCTGTCCCGCAGAAATATCACTGGTTCCGCCGATACACTCTGCCTTCACGTTGCATCCTTCGGGCTGTACAAAGAGCAACTCGGTGGTCCCGCCCGATAGGTGCCAGGCCAGATGGGGTCTGTCCAGCAAGTCCATGGCTCCCGCCGACCATGCGGCGGCGGCAATGTGCCCCTGCTGGTGGGAGCATTCAAAAAAAGGAACACCCAAGGTATCGGCCAAAATCCGACCTTGGGCACTTCCTGCCAGAAAGCAGGGCATATAAGAGCCCTCCACCGCCCTGGGGCGGGTGCTGGCCCCCACGGCGGAGATGGGGCGGGGCAACTTCCCCTCTTCCCGCAGACGGCGAAAGAGTTCGGGAAGCTGCTTTACATGCTGAAACAGGGCGTCCGACTGGCGCAGACCAAGGCCGCCTTGTGGGACCTCCAGCAGCTTTCCCAAGTTATGGCCGGTCTCTCCGTCAAAGAGGGCCACCGACGTGGTATAGTTGCTGGTGTCCAGCCCCAAACACAGGGACATGGTTACTCCCCCTCCTCTTTGGGGGCGGCGGGGGCCACGGTTTCAGCCGGCATTTCATTTCGCAGGAAGGAACCCAAAATGCCGTTGATGAAGGAAATTACCTCTGGATCCTCATAGCCCTTTGCAATCTCCACCGCCTCATTGATGGCCGAGGCGTTGGGGATATCTGGCATATAGAGCATCTCGTACATGGCTACCCGCATAATGGCGGCGGCCACCCGGTCAATGCGGGAGAATTTCCATCCGATGGCATACTTTTCAATATAGCTGTCCAGTTCGGCCCCGTGGATGGCTACACCAGTAACAAGCTCGGTTATGTACTTTTGCTGTTTCTCATTGGGAAATTCCGAATACAGAGGCTCCTCCTCCCCCAAAAGGGCAAAGGTCTCCCGATTGAAATAGGCGGCCAGCAGTTCCTGAGCGGAAACTGTGGAAAAGCCCAGTTCAAAGGCGAAGTGGACGGCGATTTCTCTGGCGTTTGTCCGTGTCATGTCAATTCCTCCGTGGGGAAACCCCCGCATAAAATTTCAAACTACATTATAACCATTTTTCCGTAAAATAGAAAGCCCCAAAATGCATAAAGTTTTAAAATATGCAAAAAAGTATGGGTCTACTGGGGCTGTCAAACGGAGCAATGGCTAAAACTCCTGAACGATAAAAAGACCCCCGTACCCTTTGGGGCACGGGGGCTTTTTTATTTCGTTTTACTGCTGGGGCGGCTTTGGGGTGTCAAAAATGACCCCACCCACATGGACGTTAACCGCCCGGACACTCAGTCCGGAGGTAGCCTCTACCGCATTGGAAACCGCTTCCTGCACCTGCTTGGCAACATCCATAATGGCACAGCCATAGCGGATGAGCAAAGACAGCTCCACCACAACGGCCTCGTCTTCCAGGGCAATCCGAACCCCCTTGGCCATGTTCTTCTTACCCAGAAGACCGGCCAGGTCGCTGCCCAGATTGTTGGCCAGACTGCCTACCCCCTCCACCTCAAGGGCAGCGGCAGCGGCAATGACAGCCAGCACTTCTTCAGAAATATGGATGTTCCCCATCTCGTCGGGACGGGAAATGTAATCTTTGTTCTCAGGCATGGTGACACGCTCCTTTTCATAGCTCGCCATCCATATACCAGAAAGTATCCATCCCGGTATATCAGCATCGTTTGCAGTTCTTTCTATAGGAAAGGAGCAAATCGTGCCATGGCATGGTATCTAAAACTACTTCGTAGTCATTATACCACGTTTATAAAAAAATACAAATGGTTTTTTGCCTCACTTTGCCTCGATAATTTTAATTTGGCTGGCTGTAAAATTGGTTTCACCGGTGACAATATCGGTAATTTTTGCAGTGTCAGCAGTGGTAAGGCCACCCTCCACAGCCCCCACCACAACGCTGATTGAATTATCACTGATGAAGGCAACACAGTCGCTGTACCCCTTGGCCGTGACCAAATTTTCGATTTGGGCCTCGCTGACGGTGACACTGGCCATGGTCTGGATGGTCACATTGGCCTCATCCTTCACAGCCTGATCCACCCCTTCCTCGCTGGTGGCCTTATTCAGCAGGGTCAAGGCTGAGTCCCTGGCCTGCTGTCGGTTCAGCCGGGCTGATGCAAAGTAACTGCTGTTCCCATTGGTATTCCCATCCCCCACCTTGATGTTTTCCCCGGTGAGTACCTGATCCTCCCCCTTTGTCCCTCCGACCAGAGCGGCTTCCCCCAGGGTCTTTCCGGCATCCACATCAGCCCCCGGGTCCTGGGTATAGGACCAGTTGAGATAGACCGCCATACACACGAAGAGGACAATGGCCACCACCACCGCATTGCGCTTCCAAAGTTTCATACTCCTCTGCCTCACTTTCCCCTGCAAATTGAAATTTTATCGGCCCCAAGTCCGGTCAAGGCACTGACCGCCTCTACCAGCTTCAGCCGCACACCAGCATCTTCCCCACCGGTGCAGACCACCAATGCCCCTTGATAGTCCGGATAAATCTGCTCCAACAAAACCGGTTCCTGGGTCCCGGAGCCCTTCGAGATGACCACTGTCTCGGCGGTGCGCTCACTGGAACCTTCTTTCAAGGTGGTTTTGTCGTCCTGAGCCACCACCTGGCGTGAGGTACTTTGTACCGTCAAAACGACGCTCACATCCCCCGCCCCTTCCACCTGGCTGAGGGCAGCCGACAGCTTGCGCTCCATACTTGTCAGGTCAAATACCACTTCCCCGGTCTGTTCTGCCTGTCGAGCCTTCTCGCTCCCCCCTTTTCCGCCGGGCCACAGCAGAAGCACCGCTCCCACCAGGGCCACCAGAAGCACATATTTGTACTTTTCCAGGAATACCGCCACCTTGGACAGGCTCCCATCTTTGCTTTTCATGGTGTTTCACCACCTTCCACTCGGTATGTCTGCTGCCCGGCCGGTATGGCTAAGTCGGCTTCTATCAGCCGTGTGAGTTTGCCACGCTGAGCCTCATTGAGCCGTCCCTCCACGATAACAGCGGCCGGATAGGGGTATTCGGTATCCGCATCCGCCGTGCAGCTCACCTTGGCCCGGCAAACCATATCCATCTGCATGGCCTTGTCTTCTATATATGCGCTCGAACGGGCCTCTATGATGCTTTTCATCAGCGCAAAATTTTCTGTTTGCGGTTGGGCGGCATAGTCCTTTAAATCCTCCCTGGCCTGGGACAGACTTCTGGACAGGATGGTATAGTCCAGGCCGGTCACGGGCTGAAGAATGGCAATTAAAAGAAGAAGTCCCCCGGTCATCTGCCCCACTTTGCGCACCGAGCCGGGTGGTATCATGGCCACAGCCAGAGCCACCAACATGGCCGCTGCTGTCACCCCCAGCAGCCAATTGCGAAAAAAATTCATCTACCTCACCACCATAGAGATGGCCGAAACCATCGAAATCAGAAGCAAAAGCGCACTGGCCCCCGTCATCCCAAGCACCAGCCCGAAGGCTCCCCCGATGGAGGAAACCAGTCCTGCAACCCGGCTGTCCGACAGCGTGGCGGTGAGGGCAGCGGTGAGTTTGTAGGTCAAATAGTGAATGCCCAGCTGTAAAAAGGGGGCAATACAGATGGCCAGCACGGCCAGCATCCCAACCACCCCCACCGAGTTTTTCAAAATCCCTGCACCGGCCAACACGGTTTCGGCCGCATCTGAAAGAATCCCCCCCACCACCGGCACCATGCCGGAAACTGCAAATTTGGCCGCCTTGATGGCGGCGGCATCGGTGGTACCCGCAATGACCCCTGTAACACTGAGATAGGCTACAAAGGCCAAAACCAAAACCGTGAGTACACTTGTCACCAGCCACTTAATAAGCTCGGCCATTCGCTTAACTCCATCATTTCCGATTGCGGCATAAGCAGCGCAGGCCGCTATGTAGGCGTAGATGAGGGGGAGCAAAAGGCGGTTAATAACCGTGAGCAAAATATCAGAAAAAAGCATGGTGGCCATCTGCCGAGCCACAGCCGAGGCAGGGGCCCCGGTGGCGGCGGTTACCACTGCCATGCTGGGCAGCAGGACCTTGGACAGGGTTTCCATCCGTCCAATGGCCTCCCGTCCCAGACCGATGAGTCCGTGCATGTCGGCCACTGACACGGTGGTGACGGCAATGACTCCAATCAAAGCCGAAATTGGGATGGCTTTTCCAAGTCCCTCCAAGCTCATGCCGTCGGCCAGGGAGCAGAGCAGAACCACCACCAGAAGAAGTCCTCCGCTCCGGGCCGCTTTGCGCAGAATACCCGGTATTTCCTCCTGTCCGCTTTCAAAAAGGCTTTGAAGTCCCTGGTCCAGGTCCAGCCCCTCCACCAAATCCACATCCCCCAAATATTCCTGGGCTGCCCGCTCCAACTCGTCCAACTCCAAGGCATCCGCTTGCTGGCGGGCAATATCCTCCCCACCTTCTGCGGCCAGACCCAAGCCGGGCAAAAGCATAAGGCCCAGAAGCAGACAAATTATGCCCCGCCTCATAGCAGCCCCGTAATCATGTCCAGCACCGTTCCCATCAGGGGCAGAGCCAGAAAGAGGGCGGCGGCGCAGCCCGCCGTTTCGATAAAGGCGGCCAGGCCCCCTTCTCCCGCATCCTTGCACATCTCGGCCGCAAAACGACTGAGCAGACCCACTCCTACGGTTTTCAAAACCGGGGCCACCACCGCCGGGGAGAGGCCCGCCGTTTCTTGCAGGGTATCCATCATGGCCCGCACCCCGCTCATGGTATAGATGGCTCGTCCCATGATCATGGCACCTCCCAGTAAAACCAGCACCACGGCCAGCTCGGGAGCCTGCTTGCGTATGACCAGTGCGCTGAAGGCCGCCACAACGCCAAAGGCAGCGATTTTCCCCATCTCTTCCATCTTTCACAGTCCAAATAAAGTCTTGACCATATTGAACAGGTCGGCAATTTCCTGCACTACCATCATCAGGACCACCACCAGTCCGGCCAAGGTTGTCATGGTGGCCTGCTCGTCCCTCCCCGAACGGATGAGCACTTGATTGAGCACCGAAACCAAAATTCCGATGGCCGCAATCTTGAAAATCAAATCCACGTCCAAGTCTTTCACACTCCCCAAGGCCCGAAGGCACTAAATCAATAAGATGACCAAAAAAGCACCCGCTGTCAGGCCAAGCACACTGTACAGGCGGCCACGGCTGTGGCTCTCCTTCTCGGCACGTTTCAAAATGTCCCCAAGCTCTGTCAGTGCCAAGCCCAGCAGACGGCTTTCCCCTTCGCTGTCACAGCGTCCCAGGCCCCGACCCAACCGAAGAATACAGGAAATAGCCGCCGGATCCAGATTTCCTTCCAACATTTCAGCGGCCTCCTGCCAACCCTCCCCAAATGGCACCTCTCCACCACGGGCACACTGGGCACAGCGGGCAAAAAAGCAGTCCAGAGGCGGAGCGGCCTCTTGGCCAATCAGGTCAAGCAGGTCAGGCATCGGCGTCAGGCGAAAAGACATTTCCCGTTCCATGCGTGCCAACCCATCCATAAGCTCCCTCAAAAGTGCCGTTTGCCTGGCCAAATCACGGCCTGCACTCCACCCAGCCCAACCCAGCCCGGCCAGGAGCAGGAAGGCCCCCGTCATTTTCAGCATGGCTCTCCTTGGGGTGTGCTCACCCGGTATTTCCTGTGGCCATTCTCCACCTCAATGGTAACAACCCGATTAAAAATGCCCTGTGTTATCAGCC
>CAZHWK010000093.1:0-6943 GCA_964536405.1 uncultured Oscillospiraceae bacterium | reverse complement strand
CCACCAGCATTGGCATTGAGATTTGCGTCAATGCGGGTGGGGATTTTGCAAAGGCAAAGGATAATGCCGCCGCCCTGGTACGACTGCTCCGGGCCGAGCGTGGTATCCCGGTGGACAAGGTGGCACAGCATAACCGCTGGAGCGGTAAAAACTGCCCGCAGACCATCCGGGCAACCCCCGGAGGTTGGGAGGCCTTTGTGGCCGCCTGCAAGGACAAGCCCCAGGAGCCGGATAAGCCCTGGTACGATGAGCACCGGGCCTGGGCGGTGCAGATGGGCATCAGCGATGGTACCCGGCCCGATGAGGGCTGCACCAGGGCAGAGCAGTGGACCATGCTCCACAGATTGTATAAGGCCATTAAGGCCGGGAAGTGAGGAAGAGTATGCAGGAAAATATCAATGTGTTTAAGGCAACCGTAGCGGCCATTTTGGCGGCCCTGACAGCCTTGTGGGGCTGGTTTGGGTGGCTGGTGCTTGCCTGGATTGGCATGATGGTCATTGACTACATCACCGGCTCAATGGCCGCCGCCAAGGCAGGGGAGTGGAGCAGCAGCAAGGCCAGGGACGGCATCTGGCATAAGACCGGATGCATCTTTGCGGTTATCGTGGCCGGAGTGCTTGATTTGGTCATTGGGCAGATTTTTGGCAATAGTGGGGTTACGCTGCCCTTTGTTTATTCGGTGCTGCTGTGTCCCATGGTGTTGATTTGGTATGTGCTTACCGAGGCTGGGAGCATCGTGGAGAACGCCGGGGCATTGGGTGCGCCCGTCCCTCCTTGGCTGGCAAAGCTCATTGCCGCCTGCCGGGATAAAGTGGACGAAAGTGCCGGTGGGGTAAAAAGCGGAAAGAACGTGTAACAAAAAAGCCAGAGGCCGGAAATCCCGGCCTCTGGCTTTTTTTAAACGGAACAATCTATCTTCATCTTCTAAGATGCTATATGTTCCGATAAAGACTGCATTGAAGATCTGCGTTTTTACCCCACCCAGGGGTCGCAGTGCGCCATTGACCGTGCCATCAGCGTGAAGGCCGGTAAGGCGGAGCTGCTGTACAGCTACGTTGATGTGGAGCCCGTCGGTTTTAACCGTGGGTTTTACACCGTTGACGTACGCTACTTTTACAAGGTCACCGCCGACGCCTTTGTAGGGGCGGCTCGGCCGGTACCCATCACCGGGCTGGCTGTCTTTGACAAGCGGGTCATTCTCTTCGGCAGCGAGGGAAGTGCCAAAGTATTCTCCTCCGAGGCCGTCTTTGAGGGGCTGGATGAGCAGAATATGAAAAAGAGCAACCTGCCCACCGCCGTAGTGGAGGCTGTGGACCCCATCGTTCTTGGCATGAAGCTGGTAGATGTCTGTGAGTGCCGTCCCTGTGACTGCGAGCTGTGCGAAATCCCGCCCTGCATCTGTGCCTGCTTTGGCGGGGACCTGTGCTTCGGCGGGGAAGGGAAGCGGGTCTATGTGACCCTGGGCCAGTTCTCCATCATCCGCCTGGAGCGGGATTCCCAGCTGCTGGTGCCGGTGTATGACTACTGTCTGCCCGAGAAGGAATGTACCTGCGGGGGCGGAGACGATGATCCCTGTGAAATCTTCCGCCAGGTAAAATTCCCAGTGGATGAGTTCTTCCCGCCCAACAGCCTGACCTGTCCCGATACTTACCGGGAAACCCGTGGTTGCTGCGGCTGTTGAGAACAGGAGAAACACACAACAAAAGAGCCACCCCCGATTGGGGGCGGCTCTTTTGTTGTGTGTGGATGATTAGAAGAACATGCCCCAGACCAGGAAGCCGCCACAGGCCACAAGGCCGGTGAACAGCAGGACGATGACCAGATAGCCCATGATGTCCTTGGCGGACAGGCCGGCCACACCCAAAGCGGGCAGAGCCCAGAAGGGCTGAATCATGTTGGTCCACTGGTCGCCCCAGGCGATGGCCATACCGGCACGGCCAGTCTCTACCCCCAGCTTGGCGGCGGCCTCCATGACAATGGGAGCCTGAACCGCCCACTGGCCGCCGCCCGAGGGAACGAAGAAGTTCACCACACCGGCAGACAGGAAGGTAAAGACAGGGAAGGTGATGGGGGTGGAAATGCGCACGAAGAACTCGGCAATGATCCCGGCCAGGGAAACGCCGGTTTCGGGGTTGGCGGCGGTCATGAGACCCATGATGCCGGCATAGAACGGGAACTGAAGCAGAATACCGGCGGAACCGGAAGCGGCCTCGGCAATGGCGTCCACATAGCGGCGCAGGTCGCCGTGAAGCAGGATGCCCAGGAACAGGAAGATAAAGTTTACGATATTCAGGTTCAGGGCGTTGGGGATTTCACCAAAGCCCTTGGCAGACACCACGGTGAAGAAGTAGTAGCCGATGTAGAGCAGACCCAAGAGCAGAGTGATGGCCCACAGGATTTTGCTGTGCTCCAGCTTTTCGGCGGGGGTGTCCACGGTATAGGTTTTGGCGGTTTCAACCTCCAGCAGACTGGGGTCCACCACGATGGTGTGGGCCTCGTCGGGATGCATGGCATAGTTGATAAAGGGCATGAGCACCAAAACCAAGGCGCACATGAGCAGGTTCATGGGGTGAAACAGGGTGTTGCTGGTACCGGCCTGATAGAACACACCGAGAATTTCCTCACCGGCAGCCAGCTTCAGGGGGATGGAACCGGACAGACCGGCGTGCCAAATGACAAAGCCGGAGTAGGCCGAGGCAATCAGCAGGCGGTAGTCCACGCCACGGACACGGCGGGCCACTTCCTTGGCCAGCAGAGCACCGGCGATGAGACCGAAGCCCCAGTTGAGCCAGCAGCAGATGACCGACACGAAGGTGGTTACCAGAATGGCACTTTTCTTGTCGTTGGCCAGGGTGGCAATCTTAGCCAGGAAATTTTTGAAGACCTGGGCAGAAGCCATGGCAGAGCCAAGGACCAGCACCAGAGCCATCTGCATGGAGAAGGACAACAGGCCCCAAAAGCCATCCTTCGCATTGCCCCAAGCGTTAATGAGCTCAATGGGACCCTGCTGGGTGCCGAACATAGCGGCAAAATAGACCACGATGGTCAGAATGATGGCGAACAGGAAGGGGTCGGGCAGCCAGCGGTTGACCACTCGCACACAGCCATTGGTAAATTTTTTAAACATTTTTACTTCTCTCCTCACTTCTTTTTCTTCCGGGTTTTGCGAACACACACAAGGAACCTTTTATTATGTTAAAAAGTTCACAGACTGATTATACGCCTTCTTTTTCGTTTGTCAACCTCTTAAATCAAGGAAAAACGCAATCATACCGCATAATTCGGCATGATTGCGTTTTGTTAGCGAAAAGTTGCGAAGGGGAAATGAGAAAAATGAATCCTGCGGACGAAACTTTTGGAGTTAATACGAATGCTAACTTGAAAAATCCCTTATCGGCGGCAGATTTCATTCCGCTTAGGACCGGTGGAAACAATGGTGATAGGGGCCCCGATGCGGGCTTCAATGAAGTCAACATAGTCTTTGGCCTCTTGGGGAAGTTGGTTGTAGTCGGTGACACCTCGCACATCTGTCTTCCATCCGGGCAGAGTTTCATAAATGGGCTTTGCCCGCTCCAGCAGGGGAGAAACGGGGAAAACATCTGTCACCTTTCCGTCAATTTCGTAGCCGACACAGACCTTGATTTCGTCCAGATACCCAAGGCAGTCGATGGCAGTCAGCACCACATGGGTAGCCCCCTGAACCATACAGCCGTACTTGGTGGCCACAGCGTCAAACCAGCCCACACGGCGGGGCCGTCCGGTGGTGGCACCAAATTCACCGGCATCACCGCCACGCATCCGCAGCTCATTGGCCTCATCACCGAACAGCTCGGACACAAAGGCCCCGGCACCCACGGCGGAAGAGTAGGCCTTGGTGACACAATAGACCTCCTGGATGGCCTGGGGAGGCAGGCCTACGCCTACGGCCCCAAAACCGGCCAAAGTATGGGAGGAGGTGGTGAAGGGATGGATGCCAAAGTCCGGATCCTTCATGGAGCCCAGCTGGCCCTCCAACAAAATTTCCTTTCCTTCCGCCAAGGCCTGGTGAACAAAGGAGGTGGCATCTCCCACATAAGGGGCTACCATGTTCCGATATTCTATCAAAGTTTCAAACAAGGCCTTGGGGTCAAGTTTGGGTTTGTGGTAAAGATGTTCAATCAGGATATTTTTCAGCTCGCAGACCGAGGTAAGCCGCTCCATCAGACGCTTTTCGTCAAAGAGCTCACAGACCTGGAAGCCAATCTTGGCATATTTATCCGAGTAGAAGGGGGCAATGCCGCTTTTGGTGGAGCCGAAGGCATTTCCGGCCAGCCGCTCCTCCTCGTAGGTATCCAGCAGGATATGATAGGGCATCATAATTTGTGCCCGCTCCGAGATGATGAGGTTTGGGGCGGGAACTCCGCCGTCCACTAGATGGCCCAATTCCTCCATCAGCTTTGGAATGTCCAAAGCTACGCCGTTGCCAATGATATTGGTGGTGTGAGGATAAAATACCCCGGAAGGAAGCTGATGCAGAGCAAATTTACCATAATCACAGATAATGGTATGACCGGCGTTAGCTCCGCCTTGAAAGCGGATGATAACGTCGGACTGCTCGGCCAGCAAATCGGTAATTTTACCCTTGCCTTCGTCGCCCCAGTTGGCGCCTACAATTGCTTTTACCATAGAATAGTTACCTCCATAGACCGGGATTCGCAACCGCAATGCGGATTTGCCTTATCCGACCCATCATGCAACATTAATATTATAATATAAGAAAAAGAGTGAAGCAAGATTTTTTTGAAGTTGTACGGCAGAAAGAAGGCCTTTACTTTCATACTTCACTGTGATACCATGCAAGGAGAGAGAGAATATCGAAAAAGGAGCACTTTTTAGATGATGAAAACAGACAAAAAGCGCAACGATGCCCTCTATGAGGCCATCATGACCTTGAAAAATACGGAGGAATGTCACCGTTTTTTTGAGGACTTGTGTACGGTGGCCGAACTGCATGCCATGGAGCAGCGTTTTGAAGTGGCGGTCTTGCTGGATGACGGCATGATTTACAACGACATTTTGGAGCGTACCGGGGCCTCCAGTGCCACCATCAGCCGGGTAAACCGGGCCCTGAACTACGGGGCAGATGGGTATCGAACCGTACTGCCTCGGTATAAGTCCGGTGAGAAGGAAAAGAAACTGTGAGTTACGAGTTTTTAGCAGGCTGCTACGATACCTTTACCGCTGATGTGGACTATGTCCGCTGGTGCGATTACCTGGAGCGACACTTTAAACGGGGCAAGCTTCCGGTGCATACTGTGCTGGATTTGGCCTGCGGCACAGGCAGTCTTACCTGTCTACTGGCCCAGCGGGGCTATGACATGACAGGGGTAGATCTGTCCGAAGAAATGTTGGCTATCGCCATGGAAAAGGGGCGGGCTCTGGAGGAGCCGCCGCTGTTTCTGCATCAAAGTATGGACAAACTGGACCTTTATGATACAGTGGACGCCTGTGTCTGCTGTTTGGACAGCGTAAACTATGTGACACGCCCGTCGGTGCTCAAGCGGGCCTTTGAGCGTGTGCACCTCTTTCTGACCCCGGGTGGAATGTTTATTTTTGACATCAACACCCCCGAAAAGCTTAAGAATCTGGATGGCCAGCTTTTTATGGATGAAAGTGAGGACGCTGCCTGTATCTGGCGGGCCGAGTATTCTTCCCGCCGCCGCATCTGCACCTATGGGATAGATATTTTCACCCGGGTGGAGGGGGACCTCTGGCAGCGGGAGGAGGAAATCCACGAGGAGTATGCCTACACGCCTGAGGAACTGACCGAATATCTGCATCGGGCGGGCTTTGTGGACGTAAAGCAATTTGGAAATCTGGTGATGCGTTCCCCCAAGGAAGGGGAGCAGCGCATTTTTTTCTGTGCAAGAAAGGAACGATAAGCAATGGATCATATTGTGAGAGCCATCACCGGCAACGGCATGATTAAAGCGGTGGGTATTTCTGCCAAGGACATGGTAGAGCGGGCCCGCCAAATTCACACAACCCTTCCGGTGGCCACCGCAGCCTTGGGCCGCACTCTGATGGGCTGTTCCATGATGGGAGATATGATGAAGGAAGAGGCCGGTTCGGTGACTCTTCAAATCAAGGGCGGCGGCCCTCTGGGTGCTATAACCGCCGTGTCAGACAGCCAGGGCAATGTTCGTGGATATCTGCAAAACGGTGAGGTGGATTTGCCTGAAAAGGCCCCGGGTAAGCTGGATGTAGGGACGGCTGTTGGCAATCAAGGGACCCTTACCGTCATTCGGGATTTGCGGATGAAGGAGCCCTATTCCGGCCGGATTGAGCTGATTTCCGGGGAGATTGCCGATGATTTGGCAGCCTATTTTGTGGAGAGCGAGCAAATTCCAACCGCCTGTGCCCTTGGGGTTCTGGTGGGGGTGGACCAGTCGGTGACAGCCGCGGGGGGCTATCTCATTCAGCTTTTGCCCGGGGCCGAAGAAGGACTCATAAATCAGCTGGAGGAGAATATTATGAAAGTGGGCCACGCAACCGGCCTGCTGCGGGAAGGAAAATCAGCCACCGACTTGCTCCTGGCGGTTTTGGAAGGATTCTCCCCCGAGATTCTGGAAGAGCATCCGGTGGAATATCGTTGTTATTGCAGCCGTGACCGGGTTACCCGTGCCCTCATTAGCATGGGGCGTGAAGAGTTGTCCAGTTTAATGGAAGAACAGGGAAAAGCAGAGATGACTTGTCAGTTTTGCGACAAGGTATACAACTTTACACGTGATGATTTAAAAGGGATTTTGGAGTCCATGTAAAATAAAAAGGAAAAAGTTTGGATTTTGTGTTGACAAATTGGCTTGGGTTTGGTAGAATAATCTTCGCCGTTAAGACACAAGAACGCAGGGGAGCATAGCTCAGCTGGTAGAGCGCATGCCTTACAAGCATGATGTCACAGGTT
>CAZHWK010000092.1:0-7012 GCA_964536405.1 uncultured Oscillospiraceae bacterium | reverse complement strand
ATGGAGGGAGTTCTTATTTGCTCTATCACCCCTCTGAGAGGGCAACGAAAGAAACTGACCAGAGTGTGAATGGCATAAGAAAAGCCGCAGGACTGCAGTCCTGCGGCTTTTTTGCCGTTATCTCTGCCCCTTGTCGTAGGGGATACCCTCGGCCTTGGGGGCTCGGGACTTTTTGGAGGTCAAAATCAGCAAAATCATGGTGACCACATAGGGAACCATGGGCCACAGATAGGTGCTGGTACCTTCAATCCCCTCAAACCGGGGCAGGAAGGGAATAGAGGTGGCATAGTTGCCAATCACCTTGAACAGGGAGAAGAAGAGGGATGCGCCCAGGATGCTCCAGGGCTTCCAGTTACCGAAAATCATAACGGCCAATGCCAGGAAGCCATAGCCCGCCACATCAGACTGGAATCCGCCCACGGCAAAGACGAAGGAGATACCGCCCACGCCGCCCAGGAACCCGGAAATCATCACCCCGGCGTAACGCATCCGATACACGTTGATACCCACCGAATCGGCAGCCTGGGGATGCTCACCACAGGCCATAAGCCGCAGGCCGAACTTGGTCTTATACAGCAGCACCACAGCGGCCGCAAAGAGAAGGACGGTTACAAAGGTGGTCAAGTACATGCTTTTGAAAAAGAAGGTATGCCAAAAACCGCTTTTGGCCTCCAGGCCGAAGGTGGCCGAGGTAATCTTGGTCCAAGCGGGAACCATCATGGTGGTCTGGCCCTGGCCCTGCACCACCCAGGTCATGACGATGGCGAAGGCAGGAGCAAAGGTATTCAGAGCGGTACCGCCGATGGTCTGGTCAGCCTTCAAATGGATGGAGGCAAAGGCCAGAAGCACCGAAAACAGCATACCGCAAACTCCGGCCACCAGCATACCAAGGAAGGTGGCGACCTGGCCGTTCATCCCGCTCTGCACCATGGGGTCCAGTACCTTCAGGGCAATACAGCCCGCCAGAGCACCAATCACCATGATACCCTCCAAGGCAATGTTGATGACACCTGAGCGTTCAGAGAACATACCGCCCAAAGCCACCAGAAGAAGGGGGACCGCAAAGAGGACGGTGGCACTGAGTACGTCAGCTAAAATTTTCATTTGCTTTCACCCTCCTTTCCCTCGGATGGCTCAACCTCTTCGGAAGGTTCCCTTTCTGGTTCTTCCTCCACAGGAGCATAGGGGTCAACCCCGTCAGGGGCCAGTCCCTCTCCCCCGCCCTGGGGCATGGCGGGAGCTGGTTCTGCATTTACATTGCCCTTGTCGCTCTTGATAAAGCGGGTCAGAATGCCACGGGTCAGCAGGGCGAATGCAGCCAGATAAATGATAACCGAGATAATGATGTCAATCATTTCCACGGCAAAGTAGGGCTGCATGGACTCGCCCCCCACCTGAATGTAGGACACAAACAGGGCCGAGAAGATGGTGCCAATGGGGTTGCTCGTGGCCAACAGAGCCACGGGGATACCGTTAAAGCCCATAGGCAGCAGCACCTTGAGGATGTTATAGTCAGCCTCGCCGGACAGGTAATAAAGCCCACCGGCCACACCGGCCAGCGCACCCGAAATCACCATGGAAAGCACGATGTTGCGCTTTGCATTGATCCCGGCATAACGGGCGGCCTCCCGATTGTGGCCGCAGGCCTTCAGCTCATAGCCAAAGGTGGTCTTGTTGAGCACCACATACATCAGGATGGCAAAGGCGATGGCGATAAAGATACTGATGTTGATATAGGGAGAGCCAAAAAGCTCGTTCAGCCCGGCCTTGGGAATGATGGCCTCGGGATTTGCATACTTCAGGCTGGCGGTTCGGTCCTTGATGGGAGAGGGCACCCAGAAGGGCGGGCGCATCTTCTCCATATTCAGCAGGAAGAGGTTGACCATGAACAGACCAATCCAGTTAAACATAATGGAGGTAATGACCTCATTGACGTTAAACAGTGCCTTGAACAGGCCGGGGAACATCCCCCAAAATGCACCGGCCACCATGGCAGCCAAAATGCAGATATACCAGGGCATCTGGAACTGAATACCGCAGACAAGGGCGGCAAAAGCACCCACGGTGTACTGACCGGTAGCCCCGATATTAAACAGACCGGTTTTAAAGGCAAAGCCCACGGACAAGCCGGTCATAATGAGGGGAGCGGCTTGGTAAAGCACCTTGGCAAACTTGGCAGGGTCGGACAGGCCGATGGTCAGCATGGACATAAAGCTCTGCATAGCCCTGGGAGCGTTGATGATATAAAGCACTGCAAGCCCGAAAATCAGACCGATAATGATGGAGATGACCGAGGCAAACACGCTGATGGTTGCGTCCTTATGCAGCAGTTTTTTCATGCCTGTCCCTCCTTTCCTTTGTGGCGCTTGGCACCTGACATATACAGGCCCAGCTCCTGAACCGTAGTGGTTTTGGGGTCAAATTCACCCACGATTTCCCCTTCGTACATGACCAGAATACGGTCGGAGAGGTTCATGACCTCATCCAGTTCCAAGCTGACCAGAAGCACACCCTTGCCTGCGTCCCGCTGGGCCACAATCTGGCGGTGGATGTTCTCAATGGCACCAACATCCAGGCCTCTGGTGGGCTGAACCGCCACCAACAGGTCTGGGTCTTTGTCAATTTCCCGGGCCACAATGGCCTTTTGCTGGTTGCCCCCCGACATACTGCGGGCAATGGTAATGGGGCCCTGGCCCGACCGGACATCATACTGGGCAATCAGCCGCTTGGCATACTCCCGCACGGCCCCAAATTTAATGAAGCCCCCCTGCTGGAACTCGGTGTCCCAATACCGCTGAAGGACCATATTCTGCTCCAGGGTGTAGTCCAGCACAAGACCGTGCTTATGCCGGTCCTCGGGAATGTGGCTCATGCCGGAGCGGGAGCGGCTGCGGATAGAGGCCCCGGTGATATCCTGCCCTTTCATGGTGATGGTGCCGCCGCTCATTTTCTCAAGGCCGGTGAGGGCATAGACAAACTCGGTCTGCCCGTTGCCCTCAATGCCCGCCAGGCAGACGATTTCCCCTTTCCGAACCTGGAAGGACACATCCTTGACCGCATTGTTCTTATGCAGCTTGGAGGGGACGGTAACCCCCTTCACATCCAGAACCACATCCCCGGGGGCATGGTCCTTTTTTTCCACCGCAAATTCCACATCACGGCCCACCATCATACGGGAAAGCTCTTCCTTGGTGGTGTTTTTGATATCCACCGTGCCCATATACTTGCCCTTGCGCAGCACGGTACACCGGTCGGCCACCGCCATAATCTCCCCCAGCTTGTGGGTAATGAACAGAATGCTCTTCCCCTCGTCGGCAAAGCCACGCATAATCTGCATGAGTTCGTCAATTTCCTGGGGGGTCAGCACGGCTGTAGGTTCGTCAAAGATAAGGATTTCATTGTCCCGATAGAGCATTTTCAAAATTTCGGTCCTCTGCTGCATACCCACCGAGATATCCTCAATTTTAGCATCCGGGTCCACCTTCAGACCGTACTGCTCGGACAGAGCCACGACCTTTTTCCGGGCCTCTGCCTTTTGGATAAAGCCCATTTGGTTGGGCTCTACCCCCAAGATAATGTTGTCCAAAACAGTAAAAATCTCCACCAGCTTAAAGTGCTGATGGACCATGCCGATACCAAGGGCGTTTGCGTCGTTGGGATTGCTGATTTTCACCTGCTGGCCGTTCTTCTTAATCACACCGGCCTCAGGCTGATAGAGGCCAAACAGAACGCTCATCAAGGTGGATTTACCTGCGCCATTTTCACCAAGCAAGGCATGAATTTCACCCTTTTTGAGCTGGAGGGTAATATCATCATTGGCCTTAATTCCGGGAAACTCCTTGGTGATGTTCAGCATTTCGATGACGTAATCCGCCAAATCCATCACTCCTTCCATTGCGCTTTGCCACGCAATTTCAATGCTATTATTATACAGGAAAAGAGCCTAAATGGGAAGAGGTTTTCAGGGCAAATCGGGCATTTTGACAAACCTTTTTCTCTTTTAAGCAAAAAGAAGAGGACGCATAAAATGCGTCCTCTTCCATAAAGTTGCTTGAGAGCCTAAATTAGGCAGCGTAGTCCACAGCGATGGACACGGTGGGGTTGGCATCAATGGCATTGGAGATGGTGATGGTGCCGTCCACAATCTTGGCATACAGCTCGTTGTACTGCTCGATGGTGTAGTTCTGCATGCTCCAGGTTTCGGTGGGCAGGCCCACGCAGTCGTCCTTGGCACCCAGAGTAATGACCTTGCCGGCGTAGTCAGCGCCCCACTTGCCGCCGTTGGCGTACAGGTTGCCCAGAGCAATCTGGACAGAGGGGTTCAGAGCCTTGGTGGCGGAAGTCACAATGCTGGGATCCTCATAGGACTGGTCCTTATCCACGCCGATGACCTTGCCGCCGGCCTCGTTGGCGGCAGCACAGATGGACAGGTAGATACCGCCGCCGGAAGCGAAGATAACCTCGGTGCCGTCGGTGTACCAGCCGGCAGCCTTGGTCTTGATGGCATCATCGGGAGCGAAGGTGCCGGAGTACCAGTACTTCACGGACACGTCGCCGGTCACGCCCAGCTCGGCGGCAGCGGCGTCAGCACCCTGAACAAAGCCGGAACCGAAGCGGACCACGGCGGGCACGTCAATGCCGCCCATGAAGCCCAGCTTGCGGTAGCCGTCCATCACAGCGGCATAGCCAGCCAGGAAGCCGGCCTGCTCCTCCTGATAGAGGATGGCGGCAACGTTCTCGGCCTGGGTGAAGTCAGAGTAAGCGGCATCGTGGGGAGTGCCGTCCAGCAGCAGGAACTGCACGTCGGGGTACTTGGTCTGAACTTCCCACACGGCATCCTCAAATAGGAAGCCGGGGCAAACCACGACCTTGGCACCCTTGGAAATGGCGGTGTCGATGGTCTCCACACGGGCAACGGTGGAGTCCTCGGAGGGGCGGAAGTAATCATAGCTGATGCCATTGGCCTCAGCATATTCCTTCACGCCTTCCCAGGAAGCCTGGTTGAAGGACTTGTCGTCGATGTTGCCCACATCGGTGACCAGGGCGATTTCAATGGTGTCGGCCCCGGCGTTGGGAGCGGGAGTTTCAGTGCCTGCATCGGGAGCAGGGGTGGGCTCGGTCTTGCCGCCGCAAGCGGCCAGGCTGAAGACCAGGCTCATGCTGAGCAGGAGAGCAGTCAGTTTCTTCATTGTCAATTTCCTTCCTTTCATCATGACGAATAGCCCAGTTGGACGGTTGCACCCACTCTGAGCTTTCACATCTATTATAACGCACTTTTTACAGAAGGGCAACTATCTTTTCATGAAAAGATGGAAAATGTAAACGGAATATAGTATACTTTTTATAGCTTATTTTTTTATCATTCAGATGGGAGGAATTGCGATCGCTGTTTATCTTTTGATGACCGCCGCCGTCATTTTGGCCTGCGTGCTGTGTAACAAGCTGTCCACCAAAATCGGTATCCCAACCCTGCTTGCCTTTATCTTACTTGGCATCTTTTTCGGGTCGGATGGGGTGGTGAAAATCCCCTTTGACAATTATATCTTTGCCGAGCAGGTCTGCTCGGTGGCCCTGATTTTCATTATGTTTTACGGCGGCTTCGGCACCAACTGGGGCCGGGCCAGGGCCGTGGTGGGCAAGGCCATCGTCCTCTCCTCCCTGGGCACCGTCATCACGGCGGGGCTGGTGGGGGCCTTTTGCCATTTCATTCTGCATATCGCCCCTCTGGAAAGCTTTTTGATTGGGGCTGTTATCAGCTCCACCGACGCCGCTTCGGTCTTTTCCATTCTGCGCTCCAAACGGCTGAACCTGCGATATAACACGGCTTCCCTGCTGGAAATCGAAAGCGGCAGCAACGACCCCTTTTCCTATATGCTCACCGTCATTGTTCTCTCCCTTATGAATGGAAATTCCTCGGCGGGGGACTTCGTTCGTCTGCTCCTGGCTCAGATTGTCTTTGGTCTGGCCTTTGGTTTCGGCATCGCCCTGCTAGCCCTTCTCTTTCTGAAAAAGGTCAGCATTTCCTCCACCGGGTACACCGCCATCTTTATTGTGGCTGTGGCCCTTGTTTCTTACGCCGCACCCGCTGCCCTGGGCGGAAACGGATACCTGAGCGTGTATATTACAGGCATCATACTCGGCAACAGCAAACTGGACAGCACCCCCGAACTGGTGCATTTCTTTGACGCTGCCAACGGGCTGATGCAAATGCTCCTCTTTTTCATGCTGGGTCTTTTGTCCTTCCCGTCCCAGCTGCCCGGCATCGCCCTGCCCGCCCTGGCCATTGCCCTGTTTTTGACCTTTGTGGCCCGTCCCGCTGCCGTTTTTGCCCTGCTGGCCCCCTTTCGAAGTCACCCCAGGCAAGCCCTGCTGATTTCCTGGGCAGGGATGCGTGGGGCGGCCTCCATCGCCTTCTCCATTATGGCGGTCATTCATCCCACCATCCTGGACAACGACGTGTTCCACATGGTCTTCTTCATCGTTCTTTTCTCCATCTTGGTTCAAGGCACCCTGCTTCCCTGGGTTGCCAAAAAGCTGGATATGACCGATGACGAATGCAACGTCATGAAAACCTTCAATGACTACATGGATGAAATCCCCATTCAGTTTGTTCAGTTTTGCCTGCCCGCCAGCCACCCCTGGGTGGGGCAAAGGCTGCGGGATATTGTACTCCCCCCCAATTCCCTCCTCGTCCTTCTCACACGAGGGACCAGCCGGATTATTCCGGACGGTGAAACCCAGCTGTTGGCGGACGACATCTTGATTATGAGTGGAGAGGCCACCGGAAACGCCAGCTCCCTTCGCCTGTTTGAACGCAGCATCTCCCCCGGTGACCCCTGGATTGGCCAGTCCATCGCCGATTTGAGCCTGGACACCACCATGATTTTGGTCATGAAGCGTGGCAATCGTATCATCATCCCCAAAGGCTCTACCTGTATCCGAGAGGACGACATCCTCATTACCACCGACAAAAGAGCCTTGACCGCCAGCAAGAGCATCCCATAAATCAATC
>CAZHWK010000091.1:0-7013 GCA_964536405.1 uncultured Oscillospiraceae bacterium | reverse complement strand
TTTCAGCGACCTGCAAAAGTGCATTTTGCAAATCGCTCCACTGCCTGTTATCCATACTCTCCCCTCCTTTCTGGATGGTGTTTGTGTTGCCCCTCTTCCCCCTGTGGTAAAATGCGGGAGAAGGGAGGTGAAATCATGGGAATAGATAAAACATCCAGAAAAGGCTTTAGATATACATATGCCCTAACCAGCGGCCACCCAGCAGAACTGGGGGCGGTCGGTGATGCATATCAAAATGCTGGATGGATTGAGGTTGACTTCATCCCAGAAAACGGATTTCCTACTCACATTGTCTTTGAGTGGCGGAACGACGGGCCACCGATATATCCGTCTGTCGTGTGGTCCCGATGGTAGCAATAAACACCCCAGGATAATTTTCCCTCGTGTGGTCGTCCGCCCCCATGATGGCAGTCATGTTCGGGTTGGCGGCCACTATTTCGTGAAAATCTTGTTCGTCGCTGAACACTACAACTTGGCTGCGCCCATCGGTGGAAAAGCCAAATGACGAGCCCATACACATCCCCCTCCTTTCTAGCTGGATTGGTTGGGTGGGTTCTGCTTGTCCCTTTCTCGGCCTTGTGGTAAAATAGCGGGAAAGGGAGGCGCCTATTATGTTGTCTGCTTCTGACATGAAAAATCATTGGCTATACTTTCAGTCTTTGGACCACGACCTTGATGCCACAAGGCTCTTTGTTGAGCACGAGCCATTTAACGCTACAGAACCGAGCAAGCTTTCGCTCAACGACACGACATTCTCTATGCAGTTTTATAAGATTTTGGCTTCAGCAGCCACCGAGTTTGAGTCCATAGCAAAATTGCTTTGTGCAGAAAAAGATATCCGCCTCAAAAAGGGGGCAAATATAGCCGACATTTCAAAGTCTATCTTGGATAACTTCCCTCAAATCATAGACGCTGTGGTGCAAACTCCCCGCGGGGCTATTAAGCCCCTACAGACTTGGAAAATAACAGAAGAGGGACGAGTTGATGGCCTCGATTGGTGGTCTTCATATACCGCACTGAAACACAACCGTTATAATTCCTATAAGCAAGCCAACTTGCTCAATGCGACATATGCGATGAGCTGTTTGCTCGTGCTTGAATTGTACTTGACCATGGTGACCCAATCGTCGCTTGACTTAGCAGTCGAGAGCAACTTGAGATATTTCAGTTTCCCATACGGTGCAATGCCGTTCTATGTCCAAAGAGAGCGTGGGCTACCAGGATTTTGACTTTATTACCACACCATCCTTTACAATTCCGAGGAAATCACCCGGCATTTTACGCATATCATGCATATCACGCCTGATCTCCCGCACCACATCCAATACTCGCTCTTCCGCCTCTAGGGAAATATTAGCTTCTTGCAACTGGCACATCAATTCGACAATCAGCTGTCCATGAGGCTCAGTCCCCAAATCCGGCGAATGCTGCACATACGCCGAACGCGTCACTTCCCACGTTCCCACCTGCTCTCCCTTCTTTCGTTTTAGTGCCGTGAATTTAATTCACGCATCGATCAAAAAAAATTAGGTTTACATCGCTCATAGTGAGACTAAGCATACCGGCAAGGCGCTTAATCTCGCTATTTTTGAACTCGCTCCCGCCCTGAATTTTATTGTAGAGAGCTTGTTCCGAAAGGCCAAGGTTTTCTGCAATCTTGCGGTTTGTCAGACCAGCTCGCGCAATTGACGCCCGGAGCTCTAGATAGTTCAAGTTCATCACCCCCCATCAGTGAATTTAATTCACACCCAGATAATACCACTGGCGTGAATTTGTGTCAACAGTTTTTTTGATTTATTTAAATTTTTGTTGACAGACATTCACGTGCGTGATATTGTTTTGTTGTGCAGGAGGTATTTGTTATGGAGACTCATGAGACAATAAAAAGGCTGCGAGAAAACCTCGGCCTGTCGCAAGAATCGCTCGCCGAAAAAGTCGGCTACAAAGACCGTTCTTCGATTGCAAAGGTTGAGGCTGGACTTGTTGATTTAACCCAAAGCAAAATATCTGCGTTTGCAGATGCGCTCGGCGTATCTCCCGCAAAGCTAATGGGGATTGACGAAAAAAATCCTCCCGCCCTAGTGGACGAGAGGATTTGGAAATCTATCTGCGCAGACAGTGCCAAACTACGGCTTGTTACTTGGATTGCTGGGGCTGATTCTGAGACTTTTCGCCGGATGGAGACAATCCTAGATGCTGCATTTGATATATAGCCCAGGATAATTGCTCGCTATTCAATCGACTGATTTTCTCAATGGCCCTCGCCAAATCAGCTTCGCTTGGCATAGATGTACTCCCTTCCGGGACAGCACTCCCCCTATCATCTTGCGCGCCAAAAGAGTTTACCACAATTTCCCTGCACTTGTCATTGGTAATGTTTTCCCGCATTTCGTACACCTCTCCCCTGCCTTTGATGCGATTATAGTACATCAGTTCTATATTTGCAAGGTGGGAAAATAGCCAAATTCTCAGCCCATTTTTCTGCACCGCATTTCAGGTCAAGTGGAGTAAAGAGAGGTTTATGGGACAGTGAATATGGTATAGTGACCCAGCCGCCGGAGGGCGGTAAAACAGAACGTTTGGCCTAAGGAGGGAATTTCTATGATTTCTACACAACGAGCCACAAAACTCTACGCAGAGCCAGACCCGGAAAAACGTCGTGCTATGATAGAAAAGCTCACAGAGGAAGACGCAAAGTATATGTTGCGAGTCTGCATCATGGTCATGAAGGGCGAAACCGATTTCCCGCCCAAAATATAAAAACCGCCCCCGGTGCTGTAACACCGAGAGCGGGCATAGAGGGTGATAAGTTTGACGGCCTATCACCCTCCTATTTTACCAAAAATAGGAGAGGATTGCAATGGCGAAAGCAAGAAAAGCTATCCGCCGCCCGAACGGAGCCGGGCAAATCGTGCGCCTTGGCGGGAACCGCCGCAGGCCCTTTGCTGTCCGTGTCTCGGACGGCTACGACGAGAATACCGGCAAACCCAGGGTAAAGTATATCAGCTACCACGCCACATACATTGAGGCCGAAGCCGCCCTTGTGGCGTACCGTAATGACCCGGTAGCCAAGCCGGACATGACCATCCAGCAGCTATACAATGAGTGGTCAGCCGTAAAGTTTAAGACCTTGTCACCACAGACCGTTGCAAACTATGAGGCCGCCTGGAAGTATCTCGGACGGCTCGGCCCCATGGCGGTGTCCATTATCCGCACCGGGCAAATACAGCTTATCATCGACACTGCCACCTATACCCCGCCCTATAAAAAAGGCACGAAAAAGCCGGAGGATAAGCCCCTGAGCCGGTCCTCCCTGGAAAAGATAAAGGCCCTCTCTACCCTGCTGTTTGACTACGCTCTGCAAAATGATATTGTGACAAAGAACTACGCCACCTTCCTCACGCTCCCAAAAGTCCACAAGGAGGAAAAACAGGCCTTCTCCGACATGGAGGTCGCCCTCATCGAAAAGGCGGCTCAGAGCGGCGTTAAATGGGCTGATGCCGTCCTTGCCATGGTCTACACCGGCTTCCGCATTGAGGAGTTTCTGACCCTCACCAATTTCTCCGTCAATTTGCAGGATGGGACCATCACAGGCGGCCTTAAAACAGAGGCCGGGCGAAACCGAGTTGTCCCCATCCATCCCAAGATACGGCCTTATATTGAGGCGTGGATGGCCCGCAATGGGGATGCCCTTGTATGTGGTGAAGGCGGCAAGCGGTTAAAGCAAAAGTATTTCAGGGAGCAATGCTACTACCCCGCCCTTGAAGCTGCCGGGGTGCGAAAGCTAACCCCACACGCTACCCGTCATACCTTCGCATCCCGCCTGGCCGCCGCAGGTGTTGACCCGGTTAAAATTCAAAAATTGATGGGCCATGCGGACTATTCTGTGACGGCAAATACCTATACTCATGTGGATGTTGGAGGCCTCTTTGATGCCGTCGGGGCCCTCTAAATTCGGCCTAATCCAAGGATTGATTTTTTTGCTGTTGTATACAAATACGATACAAATTTTGACACAAACCCATTGGTACCAAAGGGTTGAGCAGTTTTTACTCTTGAATGGCATTCAAGAGGTCAGCGGTTCGATCCCGCTTATCTCCACCAATAAAAAGCACTGAAAACTTAAGTTTTCAGTGCTTTTTATTTTATTTTTATTAAAAAAGTTGTGTTTCCCTTCACGCTCTCCCCTGCCCTGCACCGGCTTTTTGAAAAATAATTGAATATGTGTTGAACGCAGTTCAACAGTCGAGCTACGCCCCAGACCAATTGAGCGGGAAATCATGTGCAATTCTCCATTCAAACAGATTTTACATAAACAGTGAGAATAAATGGAGCTTCGGTAGTTTGTGCGGGTAAAAGCTCAGCGTCGGGATTACGAAAGCCCTGTACTATCCTAGAAGCAGCTACTTCTATTGAAAGAAGATCAAAAAGCACGGAGAACGATATACCGTGGAAAAAGAAAAAATCCGCTCTATCTTCCAAGAAAATTATTTTTGTTATGGGTATCGCAGAATACATTTAGTTTTAAAAAAGGAGGGTATCCGGCTAAGGGAGAAGGTAATTCAGTGGCTTATGAACCAAGAAAAGCTACAGACCGTTGTACCGAGAAAGCGAGCATATAGCCCCTATCAGGGAAAAATTACGCCGGCGGTACCCAACGTGATTGAGCGCAATTTCCACGCAGAGCGTCCCAATGAGAAACGGCTCACAGATATTACAGAGAGGAGGTACAGACAAAAAAGGAGTGCGGGGTGAGGCCCGCACTCCTTTTCAGATAAACTTACCGCTTTCTGTCCAAGTGGTATACAGACAATAGTTGGAACATAGCTCTCCCAGATACCTTCAGATATTTCCCCCGCATTTCTAAGGTTCCATGTCACCCTAACGGCGGTTCATCGACTTCACACGGAGGGGGAAATTTGTGTGATAAAATCGTATCCGCCCAGTCCAAACCAAGCACATACTGCAAGAAGTATTTGTTTTGCTCCCATTAGATGCTACCGCACCATTAAGCCTACCATTCTCTCCAATATGGCGGCTACCTCGGCGCGGGTGGCGGTGGCGGCGGGGTCAAGCTGCTTGCCCTCCTTGCCGGAGAGCAGGCCGTTCTGCACAGCCCAGCCCATGGCCTCAGTGGCCCAATCGCTGACGGAAGCCCGGTCGGCAAAGTCGGATGTTGCCTTCTCGTCGACCTTGGTGTTCAGACCCATCACGCCCGCATAGCGGTACAGCATGACGGCCAGAGACTCACGTGTAATGCTGGAATCGGGGGCAAAGCCGGAGCCTGTACCCGTAACGATTCCGGTTTCTGCCCCCCAGGCTACGGCATCGGAATACCATGTATCGCCCGGCACATCACCGAAGGTCAGGTCTTTACCGGCTTTGACGCCATACTCCAGGCGGTTGAGCACCGTCACCAGCATGGCACGGGACATCGCCCCGGTGGGGGAGAAGGTGTTTTTGCCTGTGCCTTGGAACAACTCATGGCTGGCGGCAAAATTTACCGCCCCGGCGGCCCAATTGTCGGCAGGCACGTCGGCGAAGTCCTTAGAGTTGTCCTTCACGATGACCGCAGCGCTGCCGTCCAGCAGGGCGGTCAGCTCTCCCTTATCGGCCACGGATTTTTTGATGATTTTGGTACCCTCGTCAGTGACGAGCAACATCACCGTGCCGGTGGTGGACTCCTTCAGTGGCAGTTTCACGGTAAGGCCACCCCTGATGCTGTCGATGGCCTTATCCCCCACCTTGACCTCCACCTTGATTTGCCCAGTGGCCTTACCGGTCTTGTCCGTCACGGTCTCGGCGGAGACGGACAAGGTCTTGCCGCTCTCCTTGGCCAGATCAGCCAGGGCAGCGTTGGGGACGGAGAGGTTGGCAATGCCGGTTTTGACGGTGAGCTTGGCATCGGTATCCTTGGCAATGACGGCCACAGAAGCCTTGGGCAGCTCCACGCTGACCTTGGTAGCCTCACCGGTCACCTCGGGGGCGATGACAATAGCACCTGCGTTGTCCTTCTTGGCATCGGCAATGGCGGAATTCATATCCTTTTCGGAAAGTTCCGCCTTGGCCTCGCCGTTCTTGTCCGGCTTTATTTCGGGCTTGACCTCTACCTCGGGCGTGGTGGTAGAACCGGAGCCGTCGCCGGGCTTGGGGGTAAAGTCAGCCTTTTCCAGCTTCTTTTCTGCATTATTGATGGCAGATTGCGTTGCCTCGGGGTTGGTCAGCACGGCCGTGGCGGATTTATAGATGTCGTTGGCCTCCAGCACGCTGTCATCATACTGGCTGCGCAGCTGTGCCACGGCCCAGGTCAGACTTGTTTTATCACCGACATTTACAATACTGGAAGTGCCCCAAGCACTGTTGTCAGCGTTCAGATCGGCTCCGTAGCCGTACACGGTGAACTGCCATCGCATGACCTCGCTGTTGGAGAGCTGCCAAGAGGAGGCGCCCACGCCGGGGAAGGAGGGATCGCCGCTGCCGTCGCTGATGGAGTACATCCAGCCGGACATGTTAAAGTAGTCGAACTCGCCCAGATAGTTGCCGTTGCGGTCGGACTCCATGATGTTATCGGCATGCTTGAGAATATAGTCGGCAACCTGGGCGTTCTTCTGCTCCGGCCAGTATACCTGCGCCAGATAGAAGCTGCCCTCCACGCTGCCGGTCATAATCCAGGGGTATTTTCCGCTTGGCTCGCTCTCGCCCTTGGCTGAAAGACCGTTGTTGGTGACGCCAAACCGTTCCGAAGCCATGTCCTTAATCAGGTCGGTAATCACCGTGCTGGCCAGCGTGCGGTTTTCCACGGTGACCAGGGTGGGCTTGATGAGGTAGCCCAGCCCCAATGTATTGGCGTCCATGGAGACCACCACATCAATCATACCGGCCCGGTCGGCGGGCACGGCCTGCATGGCAGCCAGGGCCTTATTCAGTGCCGCAATAATATTGTTCTCAATAAAATCATCGGCGGGCTTGGCGGCTTTGATATCCTTTTTGCCCTGCTCATAGGCGGCTACCAG
>CAZHWK010000090.1:0-7101 GCA_964536405.1 uncultured Oscillospiraceae bacterium | reverse complement strand
CCTCCATGCCGATGATGATCGTCGGCATGGAGGGAGTTTGTCTATGAGGAAAGTATTTGTGGGTTACTCCAACTCAAAGGCTCCGGTGTAAAGTTGATAGTACTTGCCCTTTTCGGCAATGAGCTGGTCGTGGGTGCCCCGCTCAATGATGCGGCCCAGGTCCAGAACCATGATAACGTCGGAGTTCTGTACGGTGGACAGGCGGTGAGCGATGAAAAAGACCGTCCGGCCATACATCAGCCCATCCATGCCCCGCTGCACAATTGCCTCGGTTCGTGTGTCGATGGAGGAGGTGGCCTCGTCCAAAATCATAACTGGAGGGTCAGCCACAGCGGCCCGGGCAATGGCAAGAAGCTGACGCTGACCCTGGGAGAGCTGGCCACCGTCCCCGTCAATGGGGGTGTTATAGCCCTGGGGCAGGCGGCAGATAAAGTCGTCGGCACCGGCCAGCTCGGCGGCAGCCACACATTCCTCGTCGGTGGCATCCAGCTTGCCGTAGCGGATGTTGTCCATCACGGTGCCGGTGAAAAGGTTGGTTTCCTGAAGCACAATGCCAAGGCTGCGCCGCAGGTCGGCCTTTTTGATGCGGTTGATGTTGATGCCGTCATAACGGATTTTGCCGTCAGCCAGATCATAGAAGCGGTTAATCAGATTGGTAATCGTGGTCTTGCCTGCGCCGGTGGCCCCAACAAAGGCCACCTTCTGGCCCGGCTCGGCGTAAAGGGTGATGTCGTGCAGGACCATCTTATCCGGGGAGTAGCCGAAGTCCACATCGAAAAACCGCACATCTCCGGTAAGCTTAGTGTAGGTCACCGAGCCGTCGGGTTGGGGTACCTTCCAGGCCCAGGTGCCGGTGTGTCCGGCGGTGCAGGTGTCGGTCAGATTTCCGTCCTGGTCGTAACAGGCATTGACCAGGGTCACGTCGCCGTCATCCGTTTCAGGCTGCTCATCCATGAGGTTGAACACACGCTCGGCCCCGGCCAGGGCCATGACAATGGAGTTCATCTGCTGGGACACCTGGCTGATGGGGTTGACAAAGCTGCGGGTAAGCTGAAGGAAGGCGGCGATGGAGCCAAGGGTCAGCACCCCGGTCACCCCGGTGATGGCCAGGGTGCCGCCGGCGATGGCAATGATGACATAGAGCAGGTTGCCGATGTTCATCATGACGGGCATGAGGATGTTGGCAAACTTGTTGGCCTTGGTGGTGTTGCCGCACAGCTCTTCGTTAAGGGCGTCAAAGTCGGCCTTGGCCGCCCCTTCGTGGCAAAAGACTTTGACCACCCGCTGACCATGGACCATTTCCTCAATGAAGCCGTTGGCCTTGCCCAAGGATTGCTGCTGGGCGAGGAAGTACTTGCCCGACTTACCCCCCAGGGTTCCCACCACCTTCAGCATGACCAGAACCCCCAAAACCACCAGAAGGGTGAGGGGAATGCTGGTGCTCAGCATGGCGATAAAGACCGAAAGCAGGGTGATACCCGAGGAGAAAAGCTGGGGAATGGACTGGGAAATCATCTGGCGCAGGGTGTCGATGTCGTTGGTGAAGTGGCTCATCATGTCGCCATGGGTGTGGGTATCAAAGTATCCGATGGGCAGCTTCTGCATCTTGGCAAACAGGCTGTTGCGGATTTCCAGAAGAATGCTCTGGGAAATGCCAATCATGATACGGTTGTAGGAGAAGGCGGCCACCACGCCGCCCAGGTAGACGCAGGCCATCACGCACAAAACCTGGAACAGGCCGGAGAAATCAGCCACATCCTGGAGAAGCAGGGGGGCGATATAGCCATCAATGAGGGTTTTCAGAAAGAGGGAAGCGGCCACCCCGGACAGGGCAGAGAGCAGAATACAAAGCAAAACCACCACGAAGCGGCCCTTATAATGCTTAAAGTAGCCCAAAAGCCGTCCCAGTGTTTGTTTCGGATTCTTGGCCCCTGCGCCCTTCTGGCGGGTGAGGCCGCGGCCGGGTCCGCCACGACCGGGCATGTTTCCTTGTGCCATTATTGAAGGCCTCCTTTCCGCTGGGAGTCAAAGACCTCCCGGTAAATTTGACTGCGCTCCAAAAGCTCTTCATGGGTACCAACATCCGAGATGGTGCCGCCGTCCAGCACGATAATCTGGTCGGCGTCCTGTACCGAGGACACCCGCTGGGCAATAATCAGCTTGGTGGTTTCGGGGATTTCTTCCCGGAAGGCCTTGCGGATGGAGGCGTCGGTCTTGGTATCCACCGCCGAGGTGGAGTCGTCCAAAATCAAGATTTTGGGCTTTTTCAGCAGGGCACGGGCGATACAGAGCCGCTGCTTCTGGCCGCCCGACACGTTGGAGCCGCCCTGCTCAATGTGGGTGTCGTACCCGTCGGGGAAGCTTTGAATAAATTCATCGGCGCAGGCCAGCTTGCAGGCCTGTATAAGCTCCTCGTCGCTGGCCTCCGGGTTGCCCCAGCGGAGATTTTCCTTGATGGTGCCCGAGAAGAGGACGTTCTTTTGCAGCACCATGGCCACGGCATCCCGCAGGGTGTCCAGGTCATACTCCCGTACATCCACGCCGCCCACCAGGATGGAACCAGCGGTCACGTCATACAGGCGGGGAATGAGCTGCACCAGGGAGCTTTTGCCGCTGCCCGTGCCGCCCAGTACCCCGATGGTCTGGCCGGGGGCAATATCCAGGTTGATGCCCTTTAAGGCCAGCTTGTCGGGGTCCTTGGAGTAGCTAAAATCCACCCCCTGGAACCGGATGGAGCCGTCCTTGACCTGGGTGACAGCCTGCTCGGGGCTGTGGAGATCGGGAACCTCGTCCAGAATTTCCACAATGCGCTCGGCACTGGCTTTGCTCATGGTAATCATGACCAGAACCATAGCCACCATCATCAGGCTCATCAAAATTTGCATGGAGTAGGAAAAAACGCTGGTCAGCTCACCGGTGGTCAAGGCACTTCCCACCACCAGCTTGGCACCAAACCAGGATACCAAAATCATGGCGGTGTATACGCAAAGCTGCATGGCAGGCATGGCAAAGGCCATGGTCTTTTCAGCGGCCACGTTGAGGGCGTACATCTTGCCCGAAACCTCGTTAAATTTCTCGGTTTCAAAGTCCTCACGGACATAGCTTTTGACCACCCGAATGCCGTGGAGGTTTTCCTGCACCACGTTGTTGAGCTTGTCATAGGTCTTAAAAACCTTCTCAAAGAGAGGGAAGGCCCGTTTAATCAGCAGGGCGATGATGCACCCCAGCACCGGAATGATGGCCAGATAGATGAGGGCCAGCTGACTGCTGAGGGAAAAGACCATGAAAAAGGCCATAATCAGCATAAAGGGGGCTCGCACCGCAATGCGGGTCATCATCTGGAACGAGGTCTGCACGTTGGTCACATCGGTGGTCAAGCGTGTTACCACGCTGGAGGTGGGGAAACGGTCCAGGTTGGCGAAGGAGAAGTCCTGCACCTTGTGGAAAATATCATGGCGAAGATTCTTGGCAAAGCCAGCCGAGGCCACAGCCGCCGTCCGGCCCGACAGGGTGCCGAAAATAAGGGACAAAAAGGCAGCCCCAAGCAAAAGTCCGCCGTATTGCCATACAGCGGCCAGACTGGCACCCTCAATACCCTGGTCAATGAGCCGGGCCATCAGCAGAGGGATGAGTACATCCGTGATGACCTCCAACGCCACAAAGACGGGGGTGAGGAAGGTGGGGCGCTTGTATTCACGCACCCGGCTCCATAGTTTTTTGAGCATAACAGTTCCTCCCAATTAGTTTCTATGTGAAATAGTTTACCACTTACGCCAGGTTCAGGTGTGAACGATTTGTGAAGGAGGCAAACAAAAAACGCCTGGGTCGAACAGGCGTTTTTTGGGAAAAATGTAACTTGTATTTCATGAAAAAATATGTAAGAGTCAGGCTTGCTTATGGGATAAGCTGAATGGATTTCCACTTGCCCCGGAAAAAGCGGGCCACGAAAAAGATATCCCGGCAGACCCAGTCGGCGAACATGGCAATCCAGACACCAAGCAGGCCAAGGGGGGTAAACCACACCAGAGCGTAGCTGAAAAAGACCCGGAAGGCGAACATGGAAAACATGGAAACCACCATGGTAAATTTTGCATCCCCGGCCGCCCGAAGGGCACAGGGCAGGGCGAAGGAGGGGGACCAGAAAATGGCCGAGCAAACGGCGTGCCACTGAAGGACCTCCACCGCCATGGCGGTGGCTTCGGGCGAGAGGCCAAATTGACCCACCAGGGGGCCTGCAATCAAGAAAAGCAAGACCCCGGTGCCTAAGAGAGAGGCGTAGCAGATGCCCATGAGCTGCTTGGTGTATTTGGCCCCCTGCTCGGGCTGCTTGGCCCCCATGCACTGCCCCATGACCGTGATGAGGGCAAGGCCGATAGCATTGCCTGGAATGTTGGGCAGGGAGCCGATGGAGTTTGCAATGGCATTGGCGGCAATGGCCGAAGTGCCCAGGGAGGAGACAAGGGCGGACACCATCAGCTTGCCCGCCTGGAACATGCCATTTTCAAGGCCGGTGGGAATGCCGATTTTCAAGATGTTACGCAGAATGGGCCATTCCACCTCGGGTTTGAAGGCTTTGCTGATGAAGATGGTGTGGGTGGGTTGGCTGATGAGAAACAGCATAATTCCGGCGGCAACAATGCGGGAGATAAAGGTGGCCAGTCCGGCACCTGCCACCCCCATTTGAAAGCCGAAGATAAAAAGTGCGTTGCCTCCGATGTTGACGGCATTGACAAGCAGGGAGGCCAGCATAGAAACTTTGCTGTTTCCCATGGAACGGAAAAGGGCGGCCCCAGCATTGTAGATGGCTACAAGAGGATAGCTGGCCGCTGTAATCATCAGGTAGGTCACGGCAGCTTGCATGACATCGGCCTCGATGGCACCAAAGACCAGCCGAAGCAGATGTTCCCGGAAGAGCAGGCAGATGGCGGTGAGAACCATGGCCACAGCAGTGACGGCATACAAAAGCTGTTTGGCCGCCCGGCAGGCCCCATATTCGTCCCGCCGGCCCAGGTATTGGGAGGCTACCACTGCGCCTCCGGTGGCTAGGGCCGAAAAAATTTGAATGACCAAAATGTTGATGGAGTCTACCAGGGATACGCCCGACACGGCGGCCTCACCCACCGAGGTGACCATCATGGTGTCGGCCATGCCGATGGCGATGGCCAAAAATTGCTCTACTACCAGGGGGAGAATGAGCCGGCGCAGCATGGCACCGGAAAAAAGCGGCTCTTGCCGCAGAACCTCGGCTTCCGTAAGATTTCCTTCTTTCCCATGTAAATTCATATAGATAAATAGTATCTCTCATTGTACTCACATCAGCACAGTAGCGCAAGGCTGTTTTTGCACAAGAAAATGGAAGTGCAAGGCGGTTCCGGTATGCTTTTTGCCTTTTTGGGCAATACTGATGCCGTCCATACAAAAGAGGAGGTGTTTCTTGTATGATGATCATGGATCGCATTGCCCTGGTAATTGCCATTATCGGCGGTCTGAACTGGGGGAGCATCGGCATTTTTGGCGTGGACCTGGTGGCCTTCGCCTTTGGCAGTCAGACTGCTTTGAGCCGGGTGGTCTACACCATCGTGGGTCTGGCGGCCCTGTGGTGTATCTCCCTCCTGTTCAAAGACGAACCTGCCGCCGGCAGACATTCCCATGCCTAAAAAGGCCTATCCCCAAGTGCTGTGACAGGTGCTTGGGGATTTTTTTGTCCCGTGGGGAGAGAACACTTGACAAAATAAGTTTGTCTATGCTAACATAATACTACCCCCAAGGGGGGTATTAAAGAATTGGAAATTGACTGAAATCAAGAAGGTAGGGATAGGATGCAAGCCGATCGGGACAAGATGCTGCGCCTGTTAAAAACGGCCCGGGGCCAGGTGGACGGTATCCTCCGCATGGTGGAGGAGGACCGCTACTGCCTGGATATTTCCCAGCAGCTTATGGCGGCCCAGGCCATGCTTGGGCGGGCCAATAAGGAAATTCTGGCGGCCCACCTGAAACGCTGTGTGGAATTGGCCGAAACCCCCGCCCAGCGGGAGGAAAAGATTGACGAGTTTATTGTCACATTGAATAAGCTGATGAAATAAGGAGAAAAAATGAAACAGCAATTTACCGTAACCGGTATGACCTGCTCGGCCTGTTCAGCCCATGTGGACAAGGCCGTGCGAAAGGTTCCCGGTGTGGAGGAAGTGAACGTCAACCTGCTGGGGGGCTCCATGCAGGTCACCGGTCAGGCCGACCCCCAGGCTGTGGTCAAAGCCGTGGTGGATGCGGGCTATGGGGCCGCTCTGCCCCAGGAAAAGGGGAAAAAAGCGGCCCCCGCTCTGCCCGACGGCCAAGCCGAGTTGGCCGCTATGAAGGGGCGGCTTATCTGGTCCATGGTCTTTCTCATTCCCCTGTTTTACCTCTCTATGGGCCACATGATGGGCCTGCCGGTGCCCATGGTCTTTCACGGCCGGGAAAATGCCCTTGTCTTTGCCCTGACCCAGTTGCTGCTGACCCTGCCCATTCTCTATGTGAATGACAAATATTATAAGGTAGGCTTCAAGACCCTTTTTAAGGGTGCCCCCAATATGGATACCCTCATTGCCATCGGTTCGGCGGCCGCCGTGCTGTACGGTTTGGTGGCCCTCTTCCAGATTGGCTGGGGGCTGGGCCATGGGGACTGGGCCAGGGTGGACCGCTGGCGCATGGACCTGTACTTTGAGTCGGCAGGTATGATTTTGACCCTCATCACCCTGGGCAAGTTTTTGGAAACTCGCTCCAAGGGCAAAACCGGACAGGCCATTGCCCGGCTCATGGACCTCTCGCCCAAAACCGCCCTTGTTCTGAAAGCCGGACAGGAACGGGAAATTCCGGTGGAGGAGGTTCAGGTGGGGGACCTGCTGGTGGTCAAGCCGGGGGCCGCCGTCCCGGTGGATGGAGAGGTTGCCGAGGGCCGCTCCTCGGTGGACGAGGCCGCCCTCACCGGGGAATCCATCCCGGTGGAAAAAGGCCCTGGGGACCGGGTCATTGCGGCCTCGATGAATAAATCGGGCTCCTTTACCATGAAGGCCCTGCGGGTGGGGGAGGACACCACCATCGCCCAGATGATTACCCTGGTGG
>CAZHWK010000089.1:0-7127 GCA_964536405.1 uncultured Oscillospiraceae bacterium | reverse complement strand
GAGAGTTGGGGGGAGATAGGCTGGGGAAGGAAGCTGGGTCTGGCAATGTAAAAACCTTGGAAATAGTCCACCCCCAGATGGGCAAGCGTGGCAAGTTCCGCCGAGGTTTCCACGCCTTCGGCCAGAACCTGAATGTTGCGGCGAGCGGAGAACGTGACCAGGTTATGGACCAGGGCCTGGCGGTCAGGATCGGTGTTGATTCCTCGGATAATGGACAGGTCAATTTTGACAATATGAGGAGAAATTTCAATGAGGGACGATTCGCCGTTAAAGCCGGTGCCATAGTCATCCAGAGCAATTTGGGCCTTCCAGCGGTCGGTACATTGCCGTTTAAACTTGCTGTGGATGGGGGCGGACTCGTCAACCTCGGTAATTTCCAGCACAACTCTGTGGAGAAGGTGGGAAAAGCGTTTTTCCAATTCGCTGATATCCTGCTGAGTCAAAGCTTGGCCACCGATGGAGTTGATGAACAGGTGAGCTTCGGCAGGAAGCTGACCTGCTGCATGGCATTGGTCACAGGCGGCCAGAGCCTCAAACCAAGTCAGCCGCTCCAGCTGATATAGCTTGGACTGAGCCTGAGCCAGTTTAATCAGGTCGGTCAAATCATGCAGTTCAGCCACGTTGGGACGCATGAGCAGTTCATAGCCGTACAGCGAGCCGTCAGATGCCGAAACGATGGGCTGAAAGGCATACCGGACCAGCCGTTCCTCCAGCAGGCGGTTGAGGGCATTTTGGCCGTGGATGAGTATGCCGTGTTTGCGATATTCCACCGGGTCAAATTCTTGTATGACCCCCTTGACCGTTCGCTTAATGTCGTACATGGCAAAATCGGCCATACGCAAAAGCTCGGCAAAATCGGTGGAGCTGGCGGGGTACCAGGCAATGCCGCCCGAGGTGCGTACCCGCAGGGAGAGATTGCCGGGGAAGGTCACAGAAAGCTGGCTCATAGAGTAATTGGCGGCATGGATAATGGTGCGAATTTCCTCCTGGGAGTCAAAGCCGTAAAGAAAAACGGTAAATTCGTCCCCCGAGCGGCGGCTAATAATGGAGCGGTACTGTTCAAAAACCGACAACCCTTGGGCGAAAACCTGCAGGTAGGCATCGCCCCCATCGTGGCCATAGGTATCGTTGGTGTACTTCAAATTGTCCAGGTCAAACATGATAAGAGCGGCCGTTTTTACAAGGGCGGGCTGGTGCAGCAGTTCCTCCACCCGCTGGTCGAAGGCCCGGCGATTGAGCAGGTTGGTCAGCACGTCATAGTCCCGCTCGTACTCAATTTTCCGTTTTTCCTCCATGCTTTGGGTGATGTCTAAATAAACACCGAGGATACGGCTTTCCTCCTGCCGATAGAAAAGCTGAACATACCGTTTGCCGTGTTGGGTTGGAATACAGTAAATGAGGTTTTCCTCGTCAATCAAATAGTTCTGGCGGGCAAGTTCCCTCCACTGGCGAAAGCGTTCAAAGGGAATGAAAAGGTCTTGTTTCCCCTCGGGGACATCCTCCCAGCCCAGGACGGAAAAAAGGTTGCGGCTGACAAAGACCTTGTCACTGCCCTGGACATAGTCAAAAATGCCAAGGGGCAGGCCGGTCATGGCAATAACCTGGGAGTTTCGGGAGGCGGCCTTGATGGCGGATTGATTTTGCTCCTCAATGGCAAGGGCGAGAGTGTCAATTTCCTGAATGCGGGTGGTGGGCAGGGAAATGGGGGTGGAAGGGTCATGTGCGCTCAGACTATCAATCAGCTCTGTGATGGGCCGGGTAAAGGTGCGTGCGCCGAAAAACACCATGATAAGACCAATTAAAAAGCTGATGACGAGGGAAAAGCTCATGGAATGTTGTAGTTCAAAGGCTGAGGAAAGCAGGTGATTTTCCTCCATTAAGCCGATGAGAACCCACTGCTCGTTTTTGTCTTGAATGAGACTGTCTTCATTGATAGAAAGGGGATAGGCCGTTCCTGCAACTCGAATATCGGGATGTATGGGGGAGGAAAAGCAGAGATGCCCCGGTTGTTCGCAGGGCTTTTTCAGCAACACATCCCCCTCCCGGAAAAAGGAGGAATAGGCCAAGCCTGCGGTGGCGAAAGGGAGGTAAGAGTTACCTGCATCTGAGGTTAGACCAAGAAAATAGGCCCCCTGTTGATGGGGGTCCAGTTCTTCATAATGAAGGACGCTGGAGATATACTCGCTGAACAGGGCTATCCCCACGACACCAACCACCATTCCGTCGTCCAGAACAACGGGGGCCGAGCAGGTCAGGACCTTTTGGCCGAAGAAGTCGGGGGACCAGCTCCAGTGGAAGAAGGCAGGGTTCAACCGCTCCCAGTGGGAGGCCAGGCGTGTCTGCTCCAGGGGAAGGGTAAAGAAGTCGGGGTTCTCCTGCTCAGATGGGTCAAACAGGGCCGACCACTGATTGTCCAATTCCAGGGAGAGCGTTTTGGCCAAGCTGGGCAGCCCACTGGTCATGAGAAGGTCCGTGACGCCCTGGACATGACTGTCTGGGTCATAGTCCCGGACACTGAAGCAGGTCTTGGCGGTTAAAAAAGAATTTCCGGGGGCGTCAAAAATTAGAAAAGCGTCGGTTACGCTGTTTTGCCGCAGCAGATAGATGATTTCTTCCGAGCAAAGGGCGGCGATTTCCTGTGCCAGCCGGCTGTCGGTCAAAAGCTGGCGGGAGGGGAGGTTGCGTTCGTCCAGAATTTCCTGGATGCGGTAAGCGAGGGTGGCCTGGACCTGGCTTAGGTCCCCCCAACGCTCCAAAGAGTCGTGGGAGAGGGTGGAACCACGGTTGGCGGTCAGACTGTCCAGGGTGTCATAGGCACTTCTGCGGGCAGCCGCAAGAACTCCGCCGTGGGTGAACAGGGTGTTGACAAGGCACAGCTGTAAAACCAAAAAGAGCGTGAGTATGAGCATGAGCCTCCAGCGTAGATTTGTTTTCCATTTCTTCAAGGGGACTTACCTCACATTTTTCGTGGAATGGCTCGGGATGGGCGGGGGCCGGAATGACAGACATATGAAAAGCACAAATCCACAGAGAGAGGACGAAGCAAAGACATCATTTTTTTCATCTGCTATCATAAAATCAAAATAATATATTGACATCGTTTGCGGTTCTTTCCGAAGGAAAGGAGCAAATCGTGCCATCATAACGGTAAAATAACTGCTTTGCAGTTATTTTACCATAATTACGGAGAAATACAAGAGATATCCCAGCGTATGTATCCCATGGCCTGCGGCCTTGCAGGAGGGGAGAGAGTGTGGTAAAATCAGCGGTACATGAAGAAAGAGGAGGGTGAGCGTGTGAAAACAGGATTGGTCTTGGAGGGCGGGTCCATTCGGACCATTTTTTCCTCCGGGGTTTGTGACGGCTTTTTGGACCTTGGCCTGTCCATGCCCGATGTGGTTGTAGGGGTATCGGCCGGTATCGCTTACGGTACCAGCTATGTTTCCCGTCAGCGGGGCCGGAATTTGGAAGTTCTGACCAAGTTTGCCGGGGATAAGCGGTACATGGGGACCCGCAACCTGCTGGACCCTTTTAACCGGAGCTATTTCGGACTGCGCTTTGCCTATGAAGTCATTCCAAATCGGCTCGTTCCCTTTGATTTTGAAACCTTCGGGGCCTTTCCGGGCGTGGTGGAGGCCGGGGTGACCAATTTGGAAACCGGGAAGGCCGAGTTTAAGCAGGTGGACGTAAAGGACAGGCACTTCACTTTGTTGCAGGCCACCTGCGCCATGCCGGTGATGTTCCCCATCTACCATCTGGATGGCAAGCCCTATCTGGACGGCGGCTCGGCTGCTGCCATTCCCTATGGCCGGGCTTTGGAGCTGGGGTGTGATAAGCTGATTGTCATCCTGACCCGGGAGAGGAGCTATCGCCGTCAGCCAGAGCGGCTGCAAAAGGTGATTGATGCCAAGTACCACAAGTACCCCGCCTTCTGTGAGGTCATGCGCCACCGGCACGAAACCTATAATGCCGACCGGGAGCGGCTGTTCCAAATGGAGCGTGAAGGCAAGGCATTTCTCTTTGCGCCTCCAAGCACCCAGGGCTTTTCCCGGGTGGAAAAGGACCAGACCAAAATTAAGGCCCTGTGGCAGGCCGGAGTGGATCAGGCTAAGGAACAACAACAGGCCCTTCTGGATTATCTGGCGAGGTAGTCTGGCGGCAGGTATCCAAACTTTCCTCGCTGGGGGCACAGAGGGCCAGAAGAGCCAGGTTATCGCCTAAAATGGTAAAAAAAGCAGCCAGAACCCCCAGCTCTTCTGCTGTTTTTCCCTGGGCCAGCTGACTGGAGGCCAAGGCCCCCAGTAGCACCAACCCCTCTCCGGACAGACCATCCACGCACCCACCCCCTTTCTTACAGGATATGAAAAAACCCCCGGACCGTCACACGGTCCGGGGATTTTTTAGCAAGATAGGGTTATAACGTGCCGGGAAACAGAAGGGTTATTCCTCTTCCACGCCCTTGCCTTCATTCCACTTCCAGTTGCGGATTTCGGGCATATCCTGGCCGTGGGTGGAGATATACTGCTTGTGCTCCACCAGCTTATCCTTCATCCGCTGGATGAGGAAGGAGCCACGGTTGCCAAGCTGAGGCAGGCGGATGACCACATCCTCCACCAGGTGGAAGCGGTCAATGTCGTTTTGCACCCGCATGTCAAAGGGGGTGGTGATGGTGCCCTCTTCCTTGTAGCCACGCACATGGAGGTTCTTGTTGTGGCGGCGGTAGGTCAGCTCATGCACCAGGGTGGGATAGCCGTGGAAGGCAAAAATGATGGGTTTATCCTGGGTGAACAGGGCGTCATAATCCTGGTCGGTCATGCCGTGGGGATGCTCGGTATGAGGCTGAAGCTTCATCAGGTCCACCACGTTGATGACCCGGATTTTCAGCTCGGGCAGATGCTTGCGCAGGATGGTAACGGCGGCCAGGGTTTCCAGGGTGGGGGTTTCGCCGCAGCAGGCCATGACCACGTCGGGCTCTTCCCAGGCATCGTTGGAAGCCCACTGCCAGATGCCGATGCCCTGGGTGCAGTGCTTAACAGCCTGCTCCATGGTCAGCCATTGGGGCCGGGGGTGCTTGGAGGTAATCATCACGTTGACATAGTTGCGGCTTTTGATGCAGTGGTCAAAGCAGGAGAGCAGGCAGTTGGCATCGGGGGGCAGGTACAGACGCACCACATCGGCCTTCTTGTTGGCCACATGGTCCAGGAAGCCGGGGTCCTGGTGGGTAAAGCCGTTGTGGTCCTGCTGCCACACGTTGGAGGAGAGGACGTAGTTCAGCGAGGCGATGGACTGCCGCCAGGGCAGGTCGTTGCAGACCTTGAGCCACTTGGCGTGCTGGGCAAACATGGAGTCCACAATGCGGATAAAGGCCTCGTAGCTGTTGAAGAAGCCGTGCCGCCCGGTGAGCAGATAGCCCTCCAGCCAGCCTTCGCACATATGCTCGGAGAGCATGCCGTCCATGACACGCCCGCCGGGGTCCAGATGGTCGTCATCCAAGGTCATGTCGGCGTTCCAGCAGCGGTCGGTGGCCTCAAAGACCGAGCCAAGGCGGTTGGATTGGGTTTCGTCGGGGCCAAAGACCCGGAAGTTGCGGTTCTGGGTGTTCAGGCGGACTACATCCCGCACATATTTGCCAAGCTCAATCATATCCTGGGCCTTGACCTCACCGGGGGCGGGCACCTGTACGGCATAGTCCCGGAAGTCGGGCAGACGCAGGTCCCGCAGCAGCAGACCGCCATTGGCGTGGGGGTTGGCCCCCATGCGCCGGGTTCCCATGGGAGAAAGCTCCCGCAGAGCGGGCAGGGGGACCCCGTCCTTGCCAAAGAGGGTTTCGGGCTTATAGCTGTGCAGCCAGTCCTCCAGCATTTTCAGCCGCTCGGGGGATTTGGCGGGGTCGGTAATGGGGACCTGGTGGGCCCGGAAGGACCCTTCCACCTTCAGACCGTCCACCACCTTGGGGCCGGTCCAGCCCTTGGGAGAGCGGAAGACAATCATGGGCCAGCGGGGCCGGGTGGCGTCATTGGTGTCCCGGGCCTGCTCCTGAATGCGCCAGATTTCCCGCACGGCCCAGTCCAGGGCGGCGGCCATCATCTGGTGCATCTGCTTGGGGTCGTCCCCCTCCACGAACCGGGGTTCCCACCCACAGCCCTTGAAGAACATCTCCTGCTCCTCGTGGGAAATGCGGGAAAAAACGGTGGGATTGGCAATCTTAAAGCCGTTGAGGTGGAGAATGGGCAGAACGGCACCGTCGGTAATGGGGTTTAAAAATTTATTGGAGTGCCAGGCGGTGGCCAGAGGGCCGGTTTCGGCCTCGCCGTCACCCACCACACAGGCGGCAATGAGGTCGGGATTGTCGAAGACGGCCCCGAAGGCGTGGGACAGGGAATAGCCCAGCTCGCCCCCCTCGTTGATGGAGCCGGGGGTTTCGGGGGCCACATGGCTGGGAATGCCGCCGGGGAAGGAGAACTGCTTGAACAGCCGCTTCATGCCCTCCTCGTCCTGGCTGACGTTGGGATAGACCTCGCTGTATGTGCCGTCCAGCCAGGTTTGGGCCACCATGGCATTGCCGCCGTGGCCGGGGCCGGAAACATAAATCATGTTCAGGTCATATTTGGTGATAACCCGGTTTAAGTGGGTGTAAATGAAGTTCTGCCCTGGAACGGTGCCCCAATGGCCCACAATCGTGCGCTTAATATGCTCGGGCTTCAAGGGTTCCCGGAGCAGGGGGTTATCCAAAAGGTAGAGCTGACCTGCGGACAGGTAATTGGAAGCCCGCCACCATGCGTCCATCTTATCGAGCTGGTCAGGGGTAAGGGGCCCCTTCTTGGACATACGGGCGGTGGACTTAGCGGGCCGCTTAACAGCTTGCTTCTTTGCCTGTGCCAAAATTAACTCCTCCTTAATATATAAAACTACTTTTATTATACCGCTAAGGCCGGGAATGTCAAGGGAGAATGGATGGTTTAAGTCTTGCTTAATCTGTATAGGGGAACGTGCCGTGACCCACGGCAGGGGGAGAGTTTTGACCCCAGCGGGGGTCGAGGGAACGTGTGGCGGCCCCGCCACAGAGGGGGGAAGTTTCGCCCTTTGCGAAGGGCGAGGACGTTGCGCCGCCCCCGGCGCAGGGGGCC
>CAZHWK010000088.1:0-7157 GCA_964536405.1 uncultured Oscillospiraceae bacterium | reverse complement strand
ACTAAACTTCTGAAAAAAAGCGGCCCAGCCGCCTTCGCTTAAGAAATTTCAATCATGGCCGCATCGGCCTTACGCACAGAAAGCTCATAGCCCCGCAGGTTGAGCTCCATAGGGTCCCCCAGCGGGGCCACCTTGCGCACCTGGATGGCCACCCCCTTGGTGATGCCCATGTCCATAATACGACGCTTCACCGCCCCCTCGCCGTGGAGCCGCACCACCGTTACGCTGTCGCCCACCTTGGCGTCCTTTAAGGTTTTCATGTCCTTCTCTCCTTACATCATAATCCGGTTTGCCATGGTTTTATCCAGGGCAATCCGACTGTCCTTCACTTGCAGAATGAGGTTGCCCGCCATTTGGCTGACCACAGTCACCCTGCCGTCCACCACAAAGCCCAGCTCGGCCAGGTGCTGACGAACTTCATCCCTCCCGGTAATCTTCCGAATGGTCACGGTTTCCCCCGATTTTGCCATCGTCAAAGGCAGCATGACGCTCCCTCCTTTCGGTTTGGTTAGTTTCTCCTAACCTTTATCGTTCTAGAGTTTACACTAACTAACTCCGCTTGTCAATGGCATTTCTAAAATTTCTTGTCAATTTAGTTAGATTGTGCTAATCTATATACAAACACAGGAAGCGGAGTGGAAATATTTATGAACCTTTATGAGTCCTCGGAAGACTATTTGGAAGCGATTTTGATGATACAGGAACGCCGGGGCATGGTGCGTTCCATTGACATCGCCAACGAGCTGGAATATTCCAAGCCCAGTGTCAGCGTGGCCATGAAGAAGCTGCGGGAGAGCGGCTATATTGAAATGGATGCCTCCGGCCTTATCACCCTCCTTCCCGCCGGACGGGAAATTGCCCTGCGTATGTACGAGCGGCACCGCCTTCTGACCGATTTTTTTGTCCGTCTGGGGGTCAGCCGTGAGGTGGCCGCCCACGACGCCTGCAAGGTGGAACACGATTTGAGCGAGGAAACCTTTGAAAAAATTAAAGAGCATGCCTTGGGGCACGGCTCTAAATAAAGACAAAACCCCCAACGGCATGGCGTCCGTCGGGGGTTTTGTCTTTGCTTGGATTAGGAGGAGATTGGGTCTGTGTATGTCAATGAGGTGATCGTAAATTTACCAGGCGGCCAGCTTGGCCCCCAGTTCCCGGCAGGTCTGCTCGCCGTCTTGGTCGGGGGCTTCGTTGCATATCAGCCCTTCCTCGTCATAGAGATTAGCTCCGGCATTCTGACAGCGGCTGCACCAATCCCGCATCCACTGTCCATCGCCCCAGCCGTAGGAACCGAATAGAACCAGCTTCTTTCCACCCAAGGTTCCTTCCAGGCCCTCAAACATCGGCTCGAACTCGCTTTCCTCCAGCACTTCAGCCCCCATAGCGGGACAGCCGAAAGCGATGACGGAAAAGTCCTCCATCTGTCTGGCATCAAACTGGGCACTGGTCAGCAATACAGCTTCCCCGCCCCCTTCCAGCACACCGGCATGGATGGCATTGGCCATAGTTTCGGTGTTACCCGTGCCGCTCCAATAAACGATTGCAACCTTATTCATAGATGACTTCCTTTCTTTTTCCCCATCAGGCCGCTACGACCAAGGCCTTGACCGGGGTTCCTTTGGCATAATGCTTCTTGTAAATTTCCGTACAGGTGCGGTAGCTTTCAAAGCACCGCCGGGCCGCTTCCGGGTCGCCGTATGCCTTCCAGTATCCGCAGCAGGTGAAATTCTTTCCCTTATGCCGGACAAAGCCTTTCACATCCTCCAGCGGATACCCCAGGAAAATGCCGATTTCATGGGGAAATTCCTCAGAGGAACGTAACCGCTGGGACAACTGGGAGAGTATACCACGGGTGGAGGCCTGCACCTGATAGCCCGCCGAAGCCAGATAGGCCCGGTGCTCAGGCTGACGCAAAACACCATCCAGTGCCCTTTCACGGTACAGACACAGTAGGTAGGACCGCTTTGTTCGGCATCCCTTCAACACGGCCAGCCCCAGTCCAAATCGGCCGAACCACTCCCGCCAGGCCTTATACTGCAAGGCAAATTCCAGCGGGTCAGACGGCCGGTAGCAGTACAGACTTGCCACCTTAATTCCCGCCATGGTGGGGGCACAGTGTTCAATCAGAGATGCTTCCAAAGTCATGGTATCCTCCTGTCTTTAGGTTAGATATAGCTAACCTCTTTGGAAAAATAATCCTCCGCACTTCTGCGAAGGTTAGTTAGTTTTAGCTAACTCTCGCTTAGTATACAAGAAGAGCTGGGGATTGTCAAGAGATAAACGAAAAAAATTTCCTGCCGGTGCTTTTCTTGCATCGGCAGGAAATTTGTTCCATGCAGTTCTTTGGGGCATACCAATTCAAAGCGGCCCTTCCTTTTCAGGCACGTTCCAGGTATTTTTTGACTGCCTGGTGGGCCTCCCAGGTCTGCTTTTCCTCGTCCACGGCCACCAGTTTCCCTTGCCGCACCACCACCCGGCCATGGACCACCGTATAGTCCACAGGGCCCTTCCAGCCCACGGTACCCAGCAAAGATTGTGGGTCAAAGAGGGTGCCGGTCAGCTCCAGGCGGCGGCTGTCCAGCAGGAAGAGGTCCCCCGCCATGCCCACTGCCAGATGGCCGATGTCGTCCCGACCCAGAACCCCGGCACTGCCCCGGGTGGCCAGCTTGAGCATCTCATAGCCGCTGGGGGCCCGCTTGCTGGCGTGAAGGCGGTGAAGAAGATAGCCCACACGCAGCTCCTCCAACAAGTTGGAGCCGTCGTTGCTGGCACTGCCGTCCACGGCAAGTCCCACCTTCACCCCACGCTCCAGCATGTCGGGCAGACGGCACACCCCGGAGGAGAGTTTCATATTGGAGATGGGACAGTGGGCCACCCCGGTTCCGGTTTGAGCCAGGAGGGCAAGCTCGTTGTCATCAAAGTGGATGCCGTGGGCGTACCACACATCCTCCCCCACCCAGCCCAGGCTTTCCATATAGGCCAAGGGACGCATACCATGCCGCTCCAGCACATACTGCTCCTCGTCCTTGGTTTCGCACAGGTGGGTGTGTAGGCGCACTCCCAGGGAGCGGGCCAGCAGGGCCGACTGGCGCAGCAGGTCCCCGGTCACACTGAAGGGGGAGCAGGGAGCCAAAGCCACCCTGCCCATGGACAGGCGGGCAGGGTCGTGGAACTTCTCCACCGCCCGCTGAGAGTCCTTCAAAATTTCGTCCACCGTCTGCACCACGCTGTCCGGAGGCAGGCCCCCGTCCTTCTTGGACAGGTCCATGCTCCCCCGTGAGGCGTACAGCCGCACCCCCAACTCCCCCGCCGCCCGGAACTGTGCCTCCAGCAGGGCCTCAGACCGGCCGCCGGGAAAGACATAGTGGTGGTCAAAGCAGGTGGTACAGCCGGTTTTCAAAAGCTCCCCCATGCCCACCATGGAGCTGTGGTAAATCACCTCACTGTCGAGGTTTTTCCAGATTTCATACAGGGTTTTCAGCCAGTCAAACAGCTCCATATTCTGCACCTGGGGCAGGTTGCGGCTGAAGGTCTGGTAGAGATGGTGGTGGGTGTTCACAAGCCCCGGATAGACCAGGCATCCGGTGGCATCCAGCACCTGGTCGGCTGCCTTCACCTCGGGCCCCAGATAGGTGATGGCCCCGTCTTCAATCAGTATATTGGCATTTTGAAGCACCCTGTCGGCATCGTCACAGGTGACGATATGCAGGGCATTTTGAATAAGCAGTCTGGACATGGCAGGCCTCCTCCCTTACGTTTCGACTTTGTTCTTCCGCAGGAAGGAAAACTTGGTTTCCGAGCAGATGACGGCGATAAAAATCAGCACAAAGCCAATCACCATGAGGGAGTTGAGGTTTTCCTCCCCCACGGCAATGGAGGTGAGCACCCCGAAGGGGGCTTCCAGGGAAAGGAGGACAGCGGCGGTGGCGGGGGCGGTATATTTTTGGCCGATGTTCTGAAACAGCAACGCCCCGCAGGAGGAGAAAATCACCAGATACACAAGGCCCCAAATGGTGCCTGCGGACAGGTTGGTGGGCAGCGGCTCCCGGAAGAGGATGGCCCCCGCCCAGGACCACAGGGCGAAAAAGGCAAATTGCAGGGTGGTAATCAGGAAAATATCCCGCCCCTCGGCATATTTGTTCACCGCCACGATGTGGGCAGCAAAGAAGAAGCCGCCCACCAAAGTGAGGGCATCCCCGATGTTGATGCTCAGGCTCCCCCCCTCCCCGGTGGTCAGGGAAACAAGGCCAATGCCCACAATGCAGATAAGGGCGGCCAGCAGGTTGTACTTATCTGGCCGCTTCTTGGCAATGAGCCAGTAGAGGAAGGGGACAATCACGCAGTAAACCGCCGTCAAAAAGGCGTTTTTTCCCGAGGTGGTGTAGTCCAGGCCGTAGGTTTGGAAGGCATAGGCGAAAAACAGACAGGTGCCTGTGATGATGCCCGCCTTTAAGTACCCCTTGTCCATGTTCTTCCACATCTTCCAAAAGACCAGGGCCAAAACCAGAGCGGCGGCGGTGAAGCGGAAGGCCAGCAGATACATGGGGGTAAAACTGTCCAGGCTGTGCTTCATCACCACGAAAGAGCTTCCCCAGATAATGGGGGCGGCCAGGAGCATGGGTTTTGCCAGTTTTTTCAGCAAATTGTCGTTCATCCTTGTGTTCTCTCCTCTTTTTTGTTTATAATAGGTTCCATGCAGAAAAAAGGCGGTGGGGATATGAACAAGCTAGACCGGGAATTTTATAACCGGGATACCGTGCAGGTAGCCCGGGACTTGCTGGGCAAATGTCTGGTGCGGGTGGTGGACGGGCAGGCACTTGTGGGGCGCATCACCGAAACCGAGGCCTATGTGGGCCCCATCGACAAGGCCTGCCATGCCTACGGCGGCAGGCGTACCCCCCGCACCGAAACCCTGTATGCCCCGCCGGGAACCGCCTACATTTACCTGATTTATGGTATGTATCACTGTCTGAATTTTGTCACCGAAGCCGAGGGCACGCCCTGCGCCGTTCTCATCCGGGCCATAGAGCCGGTGGAGGGCGGCCAGGCCATGGCCCTTCACCGCTTTGGCTGTACCCCGGGTGAAATGACCCCTTACCAGAGGAAAAATTTCCTCAATGGGCCGGGAAAGCTATGTAAAGCACTTCTGCTTGATAAGTCTTTGAATGGAGCAGATTTGCTGGGTGACACCCTCTGGGTTGGGGAGGATGGCTACGTGCCCGGCCCCATCCATGTCAGCAAGCGTATCGGCATCGACTATGCCGAGGAAGCGGTTCATTTTCCATGGAGGTTTTATCTGTGAAGCTATTTGATTTAGACGGCACTCTCATCGACTCCAACGGCATCTGGGTGGAGGTTGACCTCACCTTTCTGGGCCGCCGGGGACTCATTCCCACCGAGGAATACAGCCATACCGTAGGCCATTCCATCTTCCCCATCGCCGCCCAGTTCACCAAGGATTACTATCACCTGGATATGACCACCCAGGAGATTATGGACGAGTGGGAGGCCATGGCCCGAGAGGCCTACGCCCACGTCCCGCTGAAACCGGGAGCGGCCGAGTTTTTGGCCCGGTGTGAGCAGGAGGGCCATCGGATGGCTCTGGTGACAGCCTGCCAGCCCGACTGTTGCCGGGCCGCTTTGCAGCAGCATGGGCTGGGCCATTATTTTGAGGAAATCATCTTTGCCATTGACCTGGGAATGGAAAAGCGACATCCCGATTTTTTCCATCTGGCCGCCCAACAGCTGGGGGTCTCCCTCACCTCCTGTATCCTCTATGAGGACGCCCCCGGAAACTGCGTGGCCGCCAAGGCGGCCGGGATGCAGGTGGTGGGGGTCTATGACCCATTTTATGAGGCCTACCGGGAGGAAATGGCAAGGGTTTGCGATTGGTATATCCGGGACTTTACCGATTTGGTCTAACAAGGGGACTGCCGCATTTCTGTGGCAGTCTTTTTTTATGCTTATTCCTTGAGGGCTAGAGAATGAATGGGCCTATCCGCCGCACTTCGTCATATGCTGAGCGGCCGCCTTGAGCATCAACCGCTTGGTGCCCACGTTGTCAAAGGCAATTTCCAACAGGGCGTCCCCGCCCATCTTCTGGATAGAGAGAATCATACCCTGGCCAAAGGCCTTGTGGCTGACCATATCCCCCTTGCTAAATGCGGGCAGAGCGGCGGCAGAGGGGGCCGCCGTTCTGGCGGGAGCGGGACGGCTCGGGGCCGTGGGCCGGGGAATGGACACCGCCCCCGGCCGGGCGGCAGATTGGCCGCCGCCGAAGCTGGTTCCGGCACGATACCCGCCCTGGGAGGCAGGTCGGCTTTGGAAGCTCCCCCACTCTCCCCCGTCGCTCTCGCTGAAAATACTGCGGCCCGATTTTTCCACCCACTGCTCGGGAATTTCGGCGGTAAACCGGGAGGGACGGTTGGAGGAGGTTCGTCCGAAGAGCATGCGCTGGCTGGCCGAGGTCATGTGAAGCCGCTGCTTGGCCCGGGTCATGGCCACATAGCAAAGCCGCCGCTCCTCTTCCATCTCCTCAGGCTCCCCAATAGCACGGATGCCGGGGAAAATGCCTTCCTCCACCCCCACCACAAAGACCACGGGAAATTCCAGGCCCTTGGCGGCGTGCATGGTCATCATGACCACGCTGTCCTCGCTGGGGTCGTGGTTATCCAGGTCGGTATACAGGGCCACCTCATCCAAAAAGCCGGACAAGGACGGCTCCTCGGCATTTTCCAGGTAGCCGGTGATGGAGGAGGAAAGCTCGTGGACGTTTTCCAGGCGGGAACGGTTTTCAATGTCGTTCTTGGCCTCCAGCATGGCGGCATAGCCCGTCCGGGCCACCACCTCCTCGTAAAAGGCGGGCAGCTCCATGGTCTTGGCCAGCTCGGTCAGTTCGGTCATCATGTTCACAAAAACCGCCAGCTTGGCCGCCGCCTTTTGCAGCTCGGGGTATTCATTGGCATGCTCGGCCACCCACCAGAGGGAGCGTTCCTCGGCCTGGGCGATGGCTTGGGCCTTCTCAATGGTGGTGGCTCCGATGCCACGGGGAGGATTGTTGATGATACGCTGAAGGCGCAGATCGTCCTCATGGTTATTCAGCACACACAGGTAGGCCAGCATGTCCTTGACCTCGGCCCGGTCGAAGAACCGGGTACCGC
>CAZHWK010000087.1:2411-7159 GCA_964536405.1 uncultured Oscillospiraceae bacterium | reverse complement strand
CTTGTGCGGCGCAGGTGCTTTTTCTTGGTATCACAAAATCAAATCACAACATTCCCGAACCTTGCAGGCCAGGGCATAGGTGTTTTCCAAAGGGATCCACTTGTCACGGAAGGCGGGGACACAGCCCTCCCCATTTCGCTGGGCGATGCGCCGCAGCTGCTCCCCCGGCTCCACCCGGTAAAAGACCTTCAGGTCATAGGCTGCTCGCAGGGCGGGATGGAGGGCGTAAGCCCCTTCGATAACGGTGAGAGGGGCGGGGGAGATGCTTACCTCATGGGTGACCGACATGGTGTGGCAGTCAAAGACCTCATAGCGGAAGGGCTTGCCGCTCCCAAGACTCTCCAGAATCTGGGATTGAAACCGCTCATAGTGGACGTTGCCCCCTGGGGTCGCCAGCCGCTCTGGGGTCCGAAGGGCAGGGGGAAGAAAGAAGTCGTCCATGTGGATGACGGGGCAGTCGTAGCGGCGGGCCAGCAGGGAAGCAAGGGTGCTTTTACCTGCCGCCGCCATGCCGTCTATGGCCACCACGGTGGGCCGCCCCTGGGTGAGAAGGTCGTCGATGGCCTGAAAAAGAGGGAGAAAGCGGAGCAGACTTGCATCCATCACCCGGTAGGCGGGCTGATAGGCATCCCGATAGAGGGAACTGTGGTGGAGGGCGGGATACCCGTTCTTTTTATACCCGATGAGAAAAGCTTCCAGGGCCTGGGAGGAAAAGGGGGCCAGTCCAGAGGCTGTCAGGCTTTTCAAGTCGTCCACGGCGCCCTCTATGGCCCGTTTTTCCTCCGGTTCCGCCTTGGCACCCTGGGAAAACAGGAAGGAAATAGTGGCAGGCGATATTGCTTTACAGAGCTTGGAAGATAAGTAAAGTCGCTGATACCCGCCCCCAATATCTTCTAGAAGGGGCTGATGGGGCAGGGAAGGGCAGCTTTCTAACTCGGCTTGGAGCCGATGTAGAAAATCTTGAGGGTTTCCCACCAGATGGCCGCCACCAAAGGTACTTTGATAGGCCAGCTTAACGCAGTCTTGAGGTGTCATGAGGGGATAGCGAGCAAAGTGGCCCAGGAAAACTTGATGCATTGCTTTACTCCTGTAATTGCCCGGCACGGCGCAGAGCCATGACCAGCAGGGGAACCAGAGCGATGTGGCAGATGAGGGCGGGAACGGCATTGGCAAAGCCGCCGGCCCAGAACATGGCGAAGGTGAAGGGCTGGCCGTTTACCCCCGAGAGCAAAACCTTGACAATGCCCCAGACGATGCGACCGGCCAGCATGGCCCCGATGAGAGAAGTATAGATGCTGACATTTGTCTTGGGAAGCTTGCGGTAGAGCAGGCCGGAAACAAGGCCGTAGGTGGCCAGCTCAAAGGCCATGGCGATGGCCACATAGAAGGGGGGCATGGTGAAGAGGGCGGAGCGCAGCAGGGGAGCCACAAAGCCCACCAGGGCGGCCACCGGCCCACCGCAGAGGAAACCGGCCAGGAACACGGGAATGTGCATGGGGGAGATGGCCGAGCCAATCTGGGGGATTTGCCCGGTCAGAAAGGGCAGAAAGAGGGCTAAGGCCAGGCAGGCGGCGGCATAGACCAGGGTTTTGGTGGTGATGGGGGATTTGGTTGCATGCATGAAAACATTTCTCCTTTACGAAAAGACAGCCACGAGGGCACTCCGCATCCTTGGGAAGCGGGGCCTTCGTGGCTGTTTCATATTTGGTTGCGCAGAGAAAGAGGGGGGCCGGCTTGGCCGACGGTTATAAAAATGGTATCACAAATCAATTCTTTTGGCAAGGGGTGGTGACCAGGTTAACCGCTTCCTCCACCAATTCGCTCATGGTCAGCTCCCGCAGGCCCACCACGGTATTGTGACAGCGATTGAGGGGGACCAGAATTTTCTGGGCCCGGCTTTGCCCAATGGCCACCGCCATGGCGGGGGTGACCTCCCCCATAAGGGAGTCGGCGGCCAGAATACCGATGGGCCCGAGGATGAAGTCGGCATCCCGGGCACAGACTACCACCGGATTTTCCCCTGTGGCCCCGGCATCGGCCCCGGCCTTCATCATGGCGGCGGTGGCGATGGAGTTGGTACCCACGGCCAAAATTTCACCCTCTACCTTGCGTGCCCGCAAGGCTTCTACCAAAAGTTTTCCCAACCGGCCGCCCTGGCCGTCCATGACTACAATTTTCACGGTACACCCACCTCAAAGGAAGTTTTGTACCATTTTAGACTATTTTTGACTTGAAGTCTATAAGAGATTTTTGAGGGTAAACTGCTCCTGCTCGCACATGAGCTTAATGTGTCCAATTAAGGTGGAGTTGGCTGCGGAGTATTCCCCATTCTCCTGGCGGCGAAGTAGCTCCTTGACCTGCCGAAAGCCGAGGTATACATCGTCAATGTCCGAGTGGCGCAGGGTGGTGTGCAGGTAGCCTTCGTGGGTGCCCCACCGCTTCTCCGCCTCCTGGGTGAGGGTCAGGGCCTTCTCCCACTTGCCCTCTTCACAACGGGCTTCGGCCTCAAGCAGAAGGTCGGTCAGGCCATCTGTGAAGGAGGTGAGATATAGGCTGTTGGCAAAGGTGGCGGCAAATACGGCCGCCAGAATGGCAAAGGCAATCCAAAACCGCTTCATGGCTCATCCTCCTTTGGGACAAAATAAACCTTGTTTTCCTCGTCTACCGTCAGCAAAAAGACCTGCTCTACCCGTCTGACATGGTGAGTATTCAGCTGTTTTTTCAGCCAGGTATCATCCAGGCCACGGCCCTTTAGATTATGGGAAATGAGCCGGCCATCGTTGATGATGATTACCGGCAGGCCGGGATCCTGGGGATGCAGGCCCATTTGTGCGGCTGTGACCGGATTTTCCTCGGACTTGAGCAGAACCGACACCCTGCCGTTTGTTTCCAATATGGCGTACTTGACGGTGGATAGATCCACCACGGCCTGCATCCGAAGCTCTTCCATCAGCTCATCCACCGTGAAGCGGTTGCGGCTCATTTCCCGCTGGCGCAGCTTTCCATTTTGGACAATGACGCTGGGGCGGCCGCAGATGATGGCCCGGAATTTTACGCTTTTCATGGTAAGAACCGATAAAATCATGGTAATGCACAGCAGGGTGAGGATGGGGATAACACCGGCCAGCAGGGGAATGCCGAAGTCCTGCATGGGGACGGCGGCCAGGTCAGCGATGATGAGGTCAAGAACCAGCTCAGAGGGTTCAAGCTCGCCTACCTGCCGCTTGCCCATCAGGCGGATGCCTGCGATGATGAGCAGATATAAGATGATTGTTCGGGTAAAGGCAATAACCATGGGATGACCTCCAGCTTGTGTATAGTAGGTTAGTATGGCGGGTTTTTGCCCGTCTATCCCAGCCTTGGATTCCATACACAATTTTTATGTCCGGGAAAGCCGAGCCTTTGGCAAAAACAACGTTTTTGCGGAAATGGGAAAAAAGGAGAAAGAAGAAACTTGTTTTTCCGGGGCTTTTCCTGTAAAATCGGAATGATAAAAATATGAAAGGCGGTTGAGATATAGATGCAGGCCACTTTGATTTTGGAAAACGGCACGATGTTCCGTGGCGTGTCCATTGGCGACACTTCTGATTGTATCTTCGAAGCGGTGTTTAACACCTCCATGACCGGATACCAGGAAGTGCTGACCAATCCCTGCTTTGCAGGACAGGGCGTGGTTATGAGTTATCCTCTCATTGGCAATTACGGAGTAAATGAGGAAAATATTGAATCAACGAAGACTTGGGCTTCGGCTGTTATCGTTCGTTCCATTGCCGAGCGGGGCAGCAATTTCCGTTGCCAGGGCAGCTTGAACGACTATTTAAAACAACATCATATTACGGGCATTCAAGGCGTGGATACACGCGCTTTGACACGTGTTCTCCGCAATCAGGGTACCATGAATGGTATGATTACCTGCGCGGAGAATTTTTGTATCACCACATGCCTGGAAAAAATCAAGGCCCACAAGGCCCAAGGTCTGGTGCAGGCCGTGACTCGCAAGGCTTCCGAGGTCCTTCCCGCCCTGGGCGAGCAGAGCTTCCGGGTGGCCGTGCTGGACTGCGGAGCGGTGGACAGCCTCTTGACCGGCCTGCGGCAGAGAGGGTGCGAGGTCACCGTGTTCCCCGCAGCCACCGAGGCCGAGGCCATCGAACAGGGCAGCTTTGACGGAGTGGTGCTGTCGGGCGGCCCCGGGGATCCGGCCGAAAACGGCGAAATCGTGGCCCAAGTCAAAAAGCTCTATGAGGGCAAGCTGCCCTTGGCAGGTGTGGGGCTGGGGCATCAGCTCCTGGCTCTGGCCGCCGGGGGCAAAACCGAAAAGCTGCCCTACGGCCACCGTGGGAGCAATCACCCGGTAAAGGAGCTGGAAAGCGGCCGCTGCTATATCACCACCCAGAGCCACAGCTATGTGGTGGCCGAGGACAGCCTTCCCGCCGAGGTGGCCCAGGTGAGCTACCGCAACGTGAATGATGGCACAGTGGAGGGCCTTTGCTATGCCCGCCCCGACTGTATGTCCATCCAGTTCTATCCCGAAAGTCAGTCCGGACGCAGCCACAGCACGTCCTTCTTTGACCGTTGTTTGACCATGATGAAGGAGGGAAAGCACAATGCCTAAATATCAAGACGTAAAAAAGGTGCTGGTGCTGGGCAGCGGACCCATCGTCATCGGCCAGGCCGCCGAGTTTGACTATGCCGGTACCCAGGCCTGCCGTGCCTTGAAGGAAGAGGGGCTGGAAGTTGTTCTGGTCAAC
>CAZHWK010000087.1:0-2401 GCA_964536405.1 uncultured Oscillospiraceae bacterium | reverse complement strand
AACTCCAACCCCGCCACCATCATGACCGACAAGGACATTGCCGACCATGTGTATATCGAGCCGCTGAACATGGCCAGCGTGACCCAGATTATTGCCAAGGAGCGGCCCGACTCCATCCTGCCTACCCTGGGCGGCCAGACCGGCCTGAATTTGGCCATGGCCCTGCATGAGCAGGGGGTTTTGAAGGAGTACGGTGTGCGCCTGTTGGGCACCAGCCCCGAGTCCATCCGTAAGGCGGAGGACCGCCAAGGCTTTAAGGATGCCATGGAGGAAATCGGTCAGCCCTGCGTCGTCTCCGACGTGGTGGAGAGCGTGGAGGATGCGGTCAGCTTCGCCGGAAGCATCGGCTATCCTGTCATTGTCCGTCCTGCCTATACCCTGGGCGGCTCGGGCGGTGGTATCGCCTATGACGAGCCCTCCCTTCGGGAGATTGCCGACCGTGGCATTCATCTTTCCCGTGTGGGCCAGGTGCTGATTGAGCGGTGCATCTCTGGCTGGAAGGAAATCGAGTTTGAGGCCATGCGGGACAGTGCGGGCAACGCCCTTGCCATTTGCTCCATGGAAAACCTGGACCCCGTGGGGGTCCACACCGGTGACTCCATCGTGGTGGCCCCCACCCAGACCCTGGCCAACCAGGAGTATCAGATGCTCCGCACCGCCGCTTTGGACATTATCTCCACCCTGGAGATTGAAGGCGGCTGTAATGTGCAGTTTGCCCTCAACCCCGACAGCTATGAGTATGCAGTCATCGAGGTTAACCCCCGGGTAAGCCGCTCCTCGGCCCTGGCTTCCAAGGCCACCGGCTATCCCATCGCCAAGGTTGCCGCCAAGGTGGCCCTGGGCTACCACCTGGACGAAATTCCCAATACCGTCACCGGCAAGACCACGGCCTGTTTTGAGCCTGCCATCGACTACTGCGTGCTGAAAATCCCCCGCCTTCCCTTTGACAAGTTCACCACCGCCAGCCGTACCCTGGGCACTCAGATGAAGGCCACCGGCGAGGTCATGGCCATTTCGGCCAGCTTTGAGGGGGCCATGATGAAGGCCATCCGCTCCCTGGAGCAGAATGTATTCTCCCTGCGGATGGACAAGCTGGCTGAGCTTTACACCGAGGATATTGAGGAAAAGCTGGCCAACGTGGATGACGAGCGGATTTTCGTGGTGGCTGAGGCCCTGCGCCGTGGTTTCTCCCCCAAGGTCATCCACAGCATCACCAAGATTGATGTCTGGTTCCTGGACCGCCTTCAGAACATCGTGGACATGGAGGAAACCTTTGTCCGCAAGGAGGTGACCGAGGAGAACATCCGCCGGGCCAAGGAGATGGGCTTCTCGGACACCTGGATTGGGGAGCTGTGCGGCAAGAGCCGGAAAGAAATCAAGGCTTTGCGGGAAAGCTATGGTATCCGTCCATCCTATAAGATGGTGGACACCTGCGCCGCCGAGTTTGATGCCCAGACCCCCTATTATTACTCCTGCTACGATGAGGAGAATGAGGCCAACACCCTGGACGACGGCCGCAAGAAGGTACTGGTGCTGGGCAGCGGCCCCATCCGCATCGGCCAGGGCATTGAGTTTGACTATTGCTCGGTTCACTCGGTCTGGGCCTTCCGCCGCCTGGGCTATGAAACCATCATTGTCAACAATAACCCCGAAACCGTGTCCACCGACTTCGACGTGGCCGACAAGCTCTACTTTGAGCCTCTTACCCCCGAGGATGTGGAGCATATTGTGGAGCAGGAAAAGCCCTGGGGTGCTGTGGTCCAGTTCGGCGGACAGACCGCCATCAAGCTGGCCAAAGCCCTGACCGAGATGGGTGTGCCCATCCTGGGCACCTCCTCCGATGGCGTGGACGCCGCCGAGGACCGGGAACGGTTTGACGAAATTTTGCAGCAGTGCGGCATCCCCCGTGCCGCCGGTAAAACGGTCTTTACCACGGAGGAAGCCATTGCGGCCGCCAACGAGGTTGGCTACCCGGTTCTGGTGCGTCCCTCCTATGTTCTGGGCGGCCAGGGGATGGAGATTGCCTACTCCGACCGCAATATCGCTGATTTCATGAAGATCATCAATCAGACTGTGCAGGAGCATCCCATTCTGGTGGATAAGTACCTCATGGGCCGTGAGGTGGAAGTGGACGGCGTGTTTGACGGGGAGAATATCCTCATCCCCGGCATTATGGAGCATGTGGAGCGGGCCGGAGTTCACTCGGGTGACTCCATCTCGGTCTATCCCACCCTTCATGTGGAGGATAAGCACAAGCAGACCATTTTGAAATACACCTATGACCTGGCCAAGGCCCTTGGGGTTATCGGCCTGATCAATATCCAGTTCATCCTCTATAATGACGAAGTCTATGTCATCGAGGTCAATCCCCGTTCCTCCCGCACCATCCCCTATATCTCCA
>CAZHWK010000086.1:0-7171 GCA_964536405.1 uncultured Oscillospiraceae bacterium | reverse complement strand
GCTTGGAGGGAGAGTTCTTTTCTTTTATGGCTTTATGCCGTTTTTTTCGCCAGGTGGCCGTTCCCCAGCCAGAGGGCCTTCAGCCAGTCCAGATGGCGGGTATAGAACTTTACAAGCTGACCCACCACAAGGGCCGAGAAAATGGTCCCCTCCCGCACGCCGTTGAGCTTGCCGAAGGCCAGCAAGGCCATGGCTGCGGCAATCAGGGTCAGGGTGCTGTCAAAGCAGACCTTCACGTTGCCAAACTGCTTGCCAAGCTTTTGGGCCAAGGCCCGGACAAAGGCTTCGCCGGGGAGCATAATCACGTCGGCCATGACCTCCAAGGAGATGCCAAAGGCCATCACACAGCACCCAATGACCAGATAGACCATGGAGCTTCCCCAGGGACCGCCATAGCGGGTGGGAATGAGGAGCAGGGCCTCGTCTATGCAGAAGCTGAAAAAGAGGGTGGCCGGAATTTGCAGGGCCTGGGTCCAGGTAAATCGGTGGCGCAGCAAAGCCTCGCACACCAGAAAGAGCATATTAAACCCGAAGGTGAAGGTCCCCATGAGTTTCTGGTCGGTCATCAAGCTGACCACAAAGGGTATGCTGGAAATAGGCGAGGTTCCAAGACCTGCCCGGGTAATAAAGGCAATGCCGGTGGCACAAATCAGTGCCCCCACCAGAAACATGGTATATCGCCGGGCCGCTTCTCCCGCTTTCATGGGCCCTTCCCTCCTTTTTCTTTTACGGCTTCATGCCCGAGCCACCCTGGACAAAGATGGTGTCGCCGCTGACATACTTGGCATCGTAGCTGCCCAGGAATACGCAGACCTTGCCAATGTCCTTTTCGGCATCCCCATAACGGCCCAGGGGAATAGAATGCAGATTTTTCTGGAACATTTCGGGATTTTCCTTGCCCCAGGCGGCCAGCTTGTCGGTCATGACCAGAGGGCAAACCACGTTGACATTGATGTTATAGGGGCCCCATTCGGCGGCGGCCACACGGCTCATGCCCCGGATGCCCTCCTTGGCGGCGGCATAGGAGCTTTGGCCCGGGTTGCCCGAAATCCCCGCCCCCGACGCAAAGTTGATGACACTTCCCTCGCTTTCCTTCAGGTAGGGGAAGGCATGCTTCATGTAGTAAAAGGCGGCGTAAAGCCCGGAATTGATGGCGATGTCGAAGTCCTCCTTGGAGTGCTCCACCAAGGTTTTGCCCGAGGCGCTGGCCTGGGCGTTGTTGATGACGATGTTGAGCTGCCCGAAGTGCTTGGCCCCGGCATCAATGGCGGCCTTGACCTCTTCCTCTTTGCCACCGTCGGCCAGACAGGTAAAAACCTGGGCCCCGAAGTCGTCCTCCAACATTTTCTTGGTGGCCGCCATTCCCTCGGGGTAGAGGTCGGTGAGGATAAGCCTTGCCCCCTCGTCGGCGAAAGCCCGGGCGATGCCACGGGCAATCCCGCCGCCCCCACCGGTAATCAAAACCACCCGCTCGGTCATTCTTCTGAGATGCTGCATACTGTTTTCCTCCTTACAAAAATTTGTCCTTTCGTAAGAAGTCCACTTTTAAGGAGCCGGACTTCGTCGGAGCAAAGTCCGCCTTGTTCCCGGCGGCCGGAGGGCCACCGTTCCCTCGGCTTCCTTGCTCCTCCTCTCCTCCCAAAGCCCCTTCGGACTTTGAGAGGGAGGGAAGACGCTCCACCAATGGCGGGGGAAGCTTGGAGGATAGGCAACTAATTCAACCGGCCATGCGCCCCATCCACACCGTGACAAGCTTACCTCTCCCTCACCAAATAGCCATAGTCATGGCCTACCGCCAGCATAAGCAGACGCAGGCCCTCGGGCAAGCCGCAGGCGGGGTCGGCGGGGTCATATTCCTTCACCTGGCCGTCCAGGCGGACCAGACAGCCCCCCTCCTTGGGAAGCCAGCCCTCATTCTGGCTGTTTGCAAAGTCCTCCTCGGACCAGTAAAGGGTGAATTTTTCCTTGTAGGGGGCACTGTCGTAGGGGCAGAAGATGGCGCAGTTGCCGCACTCATTGCACATGCCGTCCACATGGATGATTTGAGGCATGGCCATGCCGGGCACCCGGATGGCCACGTTGGCCCGGTTGGGGCAGACATCCACACAGCACTCGCAGACGGTGGCGCACTCCAGGCACCGCTCTCCACAGTCGGCGCAGGCCCCTTCACACAGGATCCCCTTCCGCTCCAAGGCGGCCGTCAAATCTCCCTTGGGGTTCTCGGCGGCAAAGCCGTCCACATCCAGGCTGCCCAAAATATCCCCGGCGGCCTGAATGGCATCGGCAATGGCCTCCACCACGGTGGCAGGGCCACGCTTGCGGTCCCCGATCACGGGATAGCTTCCCACATCCACGCTCTCATCAATCTTTTCGCCTACGGCGGCAATGAGGGTGGTACAGGGCAAGGTCACGGTTCTGCCCGTGTCCACGGGACTGCGGCGGCCCGACCCATCGGGGGCACCCAGCTCCATCACCTTGCAGGTGAGAACATCGTCCTTCACCCCCACAGGGGCCAGCAGCTCCAGGAACTCCACGCCCTCCTCAATGGCAAGCTGAAGCTCCTCCTCCTCGGCGGGCATATACCGCTTGGTTCGGCGGTACACAAGGCGCACCCGCTCCACGCCGGGCAGGCGTTTCACCGCCCGGGCAGTATCCATGGCCGAGTTGCCCCCGCCAATCACCGCCACATCGGTGCCCAAGCGGGGAGCGGCCCCCACCTTGATGCCCATGAGAACCTCGGTGAAGTTTACATAATCTCCGTATTCCAGACGGGGGTCCCCGCTCTTCTGTGCCCCGGTGGCGAAGAGGATGTGGGTAAAGCCCTTGCCCTCCAGCTCGCTGGCCGATTGGATGGGGCTGTTATACCGGACCTCCACCCCCATGGAGCGGATAATGGCCTCATCCTTGTCGATGGCCTCGGCGGGGATGCGAAACTCCGGGATGATATGGCGCACCACACCGCCCAGGCGGTCGGTGGCCTCGAAAATGGTGACCTTGGCCCCCTCCCGGCCCAGGAGGAAGGCGGCCGCCATAGCGGCGGGGCCGCCGCCCACAATGGCCACGTTGCAGTCGGTTCTGGTCTTTTCGGGCTTCAGGGTGGACAGAAGGTCGTCAAAGCCCTTCTCGGCGGCCAGCAATTTGGCCCCCCGGATATCCACCGTCCCCTCATAGAAGTCCCGGGTACATTTGTCCCCGCAGTGGTGGGGGCAGATGGTACCCGTGATGAAGGGCAGGGGGTTACGCCGGGTCACCACTTCCAGGGCCTGGGCAAACTTGCCCTCCCGCACCAGACGCAGATAGGCGGGAATATCCTGCTCGATGGGACAGCCACCCCGGCAGGGGGCGGTGAAGCAGTCCACCAGAGGCACCTTCTTTTCCAGCTTGCGGGGCGGGATGGGCTTGATGGGCTTTCGGTAGTAGGGGTCGCTCAGCAGCTCTTCGGCCAGACGGCTTACCTTGGCCACGTCCACCCCGGCCCAAGGGCCCTGCCCAACCCCATCCATCAGTTGACCCAGCTGGGTCATGCGGCGGTATCCACCGGGCTTTAGCAGGGTGGTGGCCACCGTAATGGGCCAAATTCCAGCTTCATAAAGGTCGTGAATGTTGTGGGCGTCGGCCCCGCCGGAGTAGGAAATTCGCAGTTTCCCCTCAAACTCCTCACTGAGCAGGGCGGCTAGGGAGAGGGACAGGGGGTAGAGGGACCGGCCCGACATATACATCTCCTGGCTGGGCAGCTCCCCGGCGGCCACATCCACCGGGAATGTGTTGGTCAGCTTGACCCCGAAGTCCACCCCATGCTCCCCCGCCAGCTTTTGAAGCCGCCGGAGCATGGGCAGGGCATCGGCCATCTGCAAGTCTTCCTTAAAGTGATGGTCGTCAAAGGTGACATAGTCAAAGCCCAGCCCATCCATGGTCTTGCGGGCAAAGTCATATCCCAGCAGGGTGGGGTTGCACTTCACATAGGTATGCAGGCCCTTCTCCCCAATGAGATAGGAGGCGATGGCCTCGATTTCGGCGGGGGGGCAGCCATGGAGGGTGGACTCGGTGATGGAGCGGGAAATCACCGAGGTAATCCCCTCCACAAAGGCCCGGTCCACCCGCTCAAACTTCTCCAGATTGGCGAAGGCCCAGTCCTTACAGGTCAGGAAGGCAGGGGTTTGGGAGGCATCCTTCATCCCCTCGATATAGGCATCAATCTTGGGGCTTTGAATGCCCGCCAGGTCATAGCCCACGCTCATGTTAAAGACAAACCCATCCGGGTCGCCCAAATCCAGCTCCCGGGCCAACAGCTTGCAGGCAAACCAGCCCTTGATGTACTCGTCCAGAGCCTCGGGGACGGTCAGCTCGGTGGACCACTCGCAGTTATAGCACTCGTCCCCGGCGGTAATGCAGGGCTTTGCCACACATTTGGAACGCTCCTCCCCGTCCATAATCTGGACGGTTTTCAGCTCAAAGAACCGTGCCCCGGCCACATACCCGGCCACCAGATTTTGGGCCAGCTGGGTGTGTGGCCCGGCGGCGGGGCCCAGGGGAACCTCCACCTTCTCGTCAAACATGGGCCGGGTTCCCCCGGCATAGGGGGCGGCCTTGGGCACCCCGAACACGGTGCCCTGTGCCTTATATTCTTCCAAAATCCAATTCATCAGTTCCCCAAAGGGGATGGGGCGCATGATATCACTCATGTTTTTTTCCTCCCTTAGCGCACTTTTTTCTGTTCACGGTCAAAGATAAGCGTTCAGCCATTCAAGGTGTTCCACAGCTTGGTGGCCTGCTCCATACAGAAGGCGTTAACGGCCCCCTCATCAATGCCCACAAAGGCCCGGTCGAGATAAACCACCTTGCCGTTTGCAATGGTAGTCCGGCAGTTCTTGCCCGCCACGCCGAAGAGCATGTGGCCGTCCAAATTCTCTGCCGAAAAGGGGGTGAAGGGGTTATAATCCATCACAATCACGTCGGCGGCCGCCCCGGGCTTTAGCACCCCAAGGGGCTTTTCAAAGTAGCGGTTTGCCATCTTGGCATTGTTGCGGAATAGCATCCCGGTGGCCTCCATCCAACCTACGTTGGGCAGACAGGTGTTATGCCGCTGAATGGCCAGGCAGACCTTCAGGCTTTCCAGCATGTCGTGGGTATAGGCGTCGGTACCCAGGCCCAGCAGAATGCCCCGCTTCCACAGCTCCAGCACCGGGGAACAGCCCACGGCATTGCCCATGTTGCTCTCGGGGTTATTGACCACCATGGTGCCGGTCTGGGCAATGATATCCATTTCGGCGGGGGACACATGGATACAGTGGCCCAGAATGGTCTTCTCCCCCAGGATCCCGTTATACAAAAGGCGGTTTATGGGGCGGCAGCCGTAGTTTTGCAGGCTGTCGTACACGTCGTTCATGCCCTCGGCCACGTGGATGTGAAAGCCGGTCAGGCCGTCGTTGGCCTTGACCATCTTCTCAAAGGTCTTGTCCCCGATGGTGAACAGGGCGTGGCCGCCGAACATGGCCTTGACCATATCCCCCCCCTGCTCCTTGCAGTGGCGGGCGAAGGCGGCATTCTCGGCAATGGCCTCGTCACACTTTTTCTCCCCGTCCCGCTCGGATACCTCATAGCACAGGCAGGAGCGGATGCCCGCCTGCTTGGCAACCTCCTCAATGGCGAAGAGGGAGCCTTCCACCGCCCCGAAGCTGGCGTGGTGGTCAAAGATGGTGGTCACCCCGTTGCGGATGCAGTCCAGATAAGTAGCCCAGGCCGAAGCCCGGGTGCCGTCCAGGGTGAGGTTGCGATCAATCTTCCACCAGGTACCTTCCAGCACCTCCAGGAAATTGGTGGGGTTGTTCCCCTTGATGGCCAAGCCTCGGGCCAGACCCGAGTAAATATGGGTGTGGGCATTCAGAAGCCCGGGCATAATGACCCCGCCGTGGGCATCCACAAATTCGGCATCGGGGTACTTGGCCCTCACATCGGCCAGGAAACCCACCTCACGCACAGTATCGCCGTCCAGCACCACCGCCCCATTTTCCAGATAGGGCAGGGCTTCGTCCCGTGTCATAACCCTTCCGTTTCCAACAACTAACATATGTATGACCCTTCCTTTCCTTACGCATACCCCGGCTTTGAACGCACATAAAGTTGATTTCCTCAACCTTCCACTCTCACAGAAACAAAAAGGTGCCCATTCCTTAGAATGAACACCAGCCCGTGCGCACAGCACTTCTTTACAGCTTAAATTGTATGACCTGCATAGGGTTATCCCCGTTTGTGCTTGTAGTCTACCACACAATTGCCAACAATGCAATCCCAAATTTAGAAAAATATTTTTTAGGCCAAACTTTTTTTGTTGAATTTTCCCAGGTATCTGTTATAATGTAGGATACTATATATGCAGACAGAAAGGGGTTATCCCAACATGCACGCCTCAACCTTACAATTTTGCCTTCAACTGACCAAGGGCATTGCCCAGCAATTTGGCCCAAACTGCGAGGTGGTGGTTCACGACCTTTCCACCAACAACCCGGAACAGTCCATCGTGGCCATTGAAAACGGTCACGTGTCGGGGCGGCGGGTGGGGGACGGCCCTTCCCATGTGGTGCTGGAGGCCCTGCGGGGGGGCAAGACCCCCGTAGACCATTTGGCCTATCTGACCCGGACCAAGGACGGCAAAATTCTGAAGTCCAGCACCATCTATATCCAGGACGACGACGGCAAGGCCATCGGAGTTTTTGCCATCAATTACGATATTACCCTCATGCTGGCCATGGAAGATGCCCTCAAAGGCTTTACCGCCACCGAGGCTCCCGAGCAGGAACCGGAGCATATCTCCCGTAACGTGGCCGACCTGCTGGATGAACTCATTGAGCAAAGCGTGAAGGTGGTAGGCCGGCCCGTGGCCCTCATGAACAAGGAAGACAAGGTCAAGGCCATCCAATTCCTCAATGAAACGGGGGCCTTCCTGATTACCAAGTCGGGGGATAAGGTCTGTAAATTCTTTGGGATTTCCAAGTACACCCTGTATAGCTATATTGACGAGGCCAAGGCCGAGTAAAGGTGACCTCTATTGTAATAAAGATAAGTGGATGTGATGCTCTTTCCCCGAATGACGGGGATGATTCCTCTTTTATGCCCCTGTATCTCGTAAAATTTGGTTGATTTTTATGGACATATACAGGCAGATGGGTTGGCC